>CAKOSD010000038.1 GCA_934101745.1 uncultured Bacilli bacterium
TGCTATTTGTAAAGGAGAAGAAATAATTCCTTTACTAATTAAAAATGTAGCTAAAGTATCTTTAGAATATAAGATATCATCTATTTTAAAAGAGTATTCTCCTTCTTTATCATAGGAATATCTTACATTAAAGCCAACTTCAATACCATCTTCACTTACTAAATAACACTTACCATTTGCTATTACGTTACCCCTCACTTTTCCATTCATATAGCTACATCCATAATTTGATATATCCTTAGCACTAATATTAAAGCCATGACTGCTTAAATAATCAGCCAAGTTATCACTAGAATTCCATATAGAATCTGAATATTGTTTTGGTTTTACCGTTTCCTCACTTTCTATAACATTATCAGTATCAAAGTCAATTGTTTCTACTTCTGCTTTAATATTACCAAGATAACTATTACTAGAAGGAGAAATATAACTATTATTGCCTTCAGCATATGTTTTCATTTTATTTGAATTATTTACTTTTCCATTAATTGTCTCCATAAAATTTCGCCTACCTTAAAAGTCTAATCTATCTTAATTAATTATATAATGCCAATACTTAATTGTAAATAAAAAGACTAAGTAAAAAATATATCTACCTAGTCATATTTATTAACAATCTAATTATTATTTATATTAAATGGCATTATATCACTAGCCTTAACCCAAGCCCTGGAATTTCCAGATTGGTCTGTAACATTAGCAATAAGACTAGAAGGATCTATACCCATCTCTTTACTAGTTTTATAGGCTTGATTCATAACATCATCAATACTCATATTATCATTAATTTCAACTTGTACGTCAACCATATTTCCATCTTGATCAAATGCTTTGAAATTTTTAATAACAGAATTGCCATCAAACATAATAGTCGTATTTAAATTCTTAGCATTTTCACCGCTATTAGCATCATAAGCAGTTTGATATCCAGTTGTAAATGCTGGTTCTGTTCCGAAAGTTTTACCATACTTACTAGATTTTACTGAAATTCTATCACTTTCATCAGCAAAAGGATTTTCATTAACAAGCGCTTCCTCGTAATCATCAAGTTTTTCAATATCAGGCTTTCCTTCATTAGTAAGCGTAACTTTATCTAAACTTTGTTCAATTTTCGTATCAGATTTTTTATTATTAAGTAGTGTTGCTAGTGATGCTGAGCCAATACCAACAGCACCCAAAACAGCGCCTACTTTTCCTAATAAACCCATAGCAGATTTTAAAGCAAATGGTGCAACTTTGCCCGTTACATCAACAAAATCAGCATAAATCATTCCATCACCAAGAGCCTTAGCAGTACCGACGGCAGTACTAGTTATTGGTGCCAATGCAGTGGTTGCAGTTTCAGCTATTCCGGTTGTTGCGATTGCTCCAGATACTGCCGGAGCTAATGCACTTTCAGTACCGGTTGCAACTAGTGCTGATGTTGCTGAAGTAGCAGCAGGTATTAATCCAACACTTTCACCAGCTGTAAGTAATCCAGCAGCACTTGTTGCACCTTCTGCAGCGCCTGCGGTTAATAAACCACCTGTTGCTGTACCACTTGCAACACCTTCTGCAGCAATTCCACCGGCAGAAGCTAGGCCACCACTACCAGCAAGTGCACTAAGTGCTGCTGGAGCAGCAATGGCGATGGCTGCGCATCCTAAAACGGTAATACCAACGTACTTAGCGGCTGTTAATCTTGCTGCTTTAATTCTTGCTTGTTCTTCTTCTGAAATTTCCTCAGTATCAGAAAAATCCATAACTTCAGTAGAACTTTGTATTCTTCCTAAATAATCAGTAGAACTTGATGAAACATAGCTGTTATTACCCTCAGCATATGTTTTCATTTTATTTGAATTGTTCATTTTTCCATTAATTGAGTCCATTTTATCACCCCGTAATCTTTCTAATTTAATAAACTTACTTATTTTTCAACATTTCATTTAATTTAGCTCTAAATTGCTTTTCTTCATCATCAGAATAACCTAAAGCAAAAATTTTAGCTATTTGATTGTGATTAAATAGGAGGTTTTTATCTGAACTTACAACTCCTTCGGGATAAAGACATCCACAATAATCATACATAGTTGAATTATCATCAGCAGTAACTGTACAAAAACCAGTTATCATGACTCTTTTGGCTCCCCCATTTAACATTACTACCGTTCCTATTGGTAAAAATTTTTCTGTATTCATATTTAATATCCTCTTTTCTATTATCACTTTTCTATGATTACACCCTAATTATATAATATTTATAAGTTTATAGCAAACAAAAAGAAACGGTAAACACCATTTCTTTAAGAAAAAAACTAATCTCGTTTAGTAAATGAAGATTCAACATTACTACGTATTTGACCGTATTTTTCTTCAGTCTTTTTAATATTAGCCTCAAAAGCATTAATTAACTCTTCAATCTTAGTCGATAATTGGTTCTTAACCTCTTTAATAGATTTCTGTAAATTTTCTTGTTGGTTTCCACCGACAAATGCAGAATCGTTGCAAGTACTTGCAAGAGCATCTAATTTTGAGTTAGTTTCTGATAAAATTGTTTGTAAATTATTTTTAATTTGCGCACATTGATCAGGATCATATCCTCTTTCACCACTAGCAGTAGTTGTAATTACTGCATCATCATTTGGTCTAACCGCAGTTTCAACCCAAGATTTTAAAGAAATACCAGACCCAGTATTATCAGCCCAAAGCTTTCCTGCATCACAAATAACATTAAAATTATTACTATTAGTTTGTTCAATACCATCCATTAAACTTTTTACATCACTAACAGCAAGGTCAGCAAATTCTTTTGCTTCTTCACAAACCCATGCATCTTTCATTTTATCAAAAATTTGATTTTGAAAAGCATTATTTAAGTATTCAGTTATCTCTTGAGATATTGTTTGAAAACTATCTGTTAATGTTTTTACTTTTTGTTCATTAAATCCACCAAATGCCATAAAAAGCACCTCCTATTATTATATGACTGAACCTATCATACAAATAAATTATATCATCTAAACCCTAAGTTGCAAATAAAAAAATAAGTTTTCTTGCTAAATTTGCAATAAACACCCTAATTTTACACTATTTTGACACTTATTTTAGACTATTTGCTATACTAACTAACTCATTTTGAATACTTCTTATCTCATTTATAGCCCCCGTAATTTCACCACTACCATAAGTTTTATTATCAATTTTCAAAAAATTATTTCCTAAAGCATTTAAATTATTTAAATTACGATTTACATTATTTAAATCTAAAGAACATTTATTAATTTGACTTTTTTGATAAGAATAATCTACCTTTTTTGGGTTATTACTTGTACTACTAGCATAAGCAAGATTAGCAAGAGTTCCCCATAACATTTTACTTTTCATAAATTACACACTTCCTAAATCATTATCAAAACTTACTTTTACACCTTTAACCGTATTATTATATCTATCTACCGAATCAGTTATAACTTTACGATATTTAATTCTATTATCCACAATATCGTTTTTATATTTACTAATACTTGCTAAATCATTATTTAATTTATCTTTATTTTCTGAGTTATAACTTTCAATTAAATTATCTATACTTCTTATAAAATATTTTAGATTATCCTCTTCATCTAAAGTATATTTATTCATACTATTAAGCCTAGAAGGAACTTCTTTTACATCCATCTTCGCATAACCAATACTCTTAGTACTTAAATTATCAATATTAAATTCAAAAGTCTTAACATAATAATCAGTTAAACTATTAATCTTAGCCTTAATACCATTTTCTATTTCCTCAATTTGTTTAACTAAATTAGAAACTTGCATATAATAATTATTAAGTTTATACCTAATATTTTTTAATTTTCTTAAAGTCTCTTTTAAATTATTATTAGCATATACATTATTACTTACATAAATATTGCCTAAATTATTTTCGGTTACTTTTAAACTACTAATAATATTTTTCAAATTATTTAAGTAACTCATTTTATTATTCTTTTCATAATAAATAGTCATTCCTATTTTTAAATAACTATTATAAATATAATTTATTAAAGTTTTTCTTTCTTGCAAACAAGCTAAAAATTTTAAAGAATTACTTTTTTCTATAACCATTTCATCTTTAAAACGTAAAGCAATACCATCTTGCCAATAATTAGTATAGATATCTTCTAAAGTATTAAAAATCTCTAAAACATCAGTTTCATAATTATCTAAAATTGTATTAATTCCATTTTTTCCAGATAAAATCATCTTTATATTATATAAATTAACTTTTAACATCCTAAACCTCCCTTATATCATTTTTTCAAAAAAATCACTATTTTCTTGCGATTTATATGTTCCTAAAATAAGAGTAGAAGCATTTCTAATATCTGTTGCATGAATAGTTATATTATCCCCATAACAAGTACCACTAATAGCATTTATTAAAACATAATTATTCTTGGGATTTAAGCGAACGTTAGTTAAATCACTAATTGACTTAACTAACATTTTCTTTATTTTCCAAATAAGCTCATTAACTGGTAAAAATATATCAAAAGAAGAATTTAATTCCGGTACTAATAATTTTACTAAAACTTTATTATTCATTATCATCATCCTCTATCTTAAAATCAGAGAAAGATATTAACTTAACCTTACTACAGTCACCATCACTAATAATATAACCATAATCAATATCTTCACTAGACTTTTCTTTTACTATCTTATTAATTCTAAAAACACTTTGGTCTTGAATACCACGACCTATCCATAAACCATCCGTATTATTTTTTATTTTGCCATAGAAACTATCATATTCAATGCTTTTTAAGTTCTTAGCAGCATCTATAATTAACATATATACATTTTCATTCTTTACCGAAGATTCAATAAACTTTTCTAAGTTACTAACAGGATTTATTATATTTTTTAATTTACTTAATCCATAAAAGATAAATAAATACTTAGTACCATCAGCCAAAGCGTTAACGAACTCATCCAATTTGGTTATTAACTCATTAAAACTATCCCGATAATATATTAGTTTCTTACCGTTATATTCTTTATTATCTAAGTTAGGAATTATGTTTTCTAAATCAAAGAATACCGGTTGAACATTATCAATATGTAACGCAAGTTCCGCTAAAGATTCCACAAAATTAACCGTATACTCAATCCGATTAGAACTTATTGTTAAAGATTTTGAAACGTTAAAATCTAACTTAGCAATCTTTAGACTGTTGCGAACGATTCCCACTGGTAATTTAGGAAATTTAATAAATTTAGTTATTAAATCAAGCGATACTTTATCTGGTAAATTAGGAATATTTGGGGCTTTTTCTTTATTATTACCATTAACAATGTCTACTATCTTACTTACTTTGCTGGTCCATACTTCATTAGTAGACTCAATACTGGCCGTTTGAAATTCATGAGCAACTTCTTCAAAAACAATACCACGTCCCACAAAAGCCTTAGGTTCAATTTTAACGGGAACATTAAAGATATTATAATAATCATTACTATCAGTTAAATGAAGAGCATATCTGGTTAAGAAGTTCATTGAAAGTCTCCTAGAAACGACATTCGTATTGTTACAAACTAAAATTACATAAATACCATATCTTTGACAGTAATTAACTCATCTACTAAAGAATCATTTTCTTCAATAACAGCATCAAAGTTATTAATAACAAACAAAATATTACTTAAAGAATTTCCCGTTGCTTCATTGTATTTATCAATTAACCCCCCATAAGGTATTAATAATTTCTTGCGTTTTTTAATTTCTAAGTTAATCATCTTAAGAAGATTATTTTCCTTTTCTTCTTCCCCAGCATAAACAAAACCACCAACTTGATTGAAAGATTCAAATATACGTAGTGATTCACTACCAAAATCAATTCCATAAAGATTAAATTTATTAGTACGATAATTAGTTAAGAAACCATAACAAATAATTCTTAATAATTTTTCTCTTTCTTCTTCATCATTTCCATAAATTAAAGTATTTCCATTTTTAATTAAAGAATATTTTAAAACCCCTATGCTTTGAGATTCAGGAGCATCAAATTCGCCAATTATAACGCTTAAATCATTATCTTGGTGATAATCATACTTTTGATTTAAATTATCAATTAAAATATTCTCTGGTATCGAATCTAGCCACAAACGCTTAGCACTTACATGCAAGATGTTAGCTGTATTAATAATTTCGGTCATAATAGCCTTTAACTGTTCGCCATCAGCCGTTACCTTAACTGACTTACCAGCCTGAATACTTTTTAGAGAAACACCAACATCATTAATAAATTGAATTGATTTATCTACTTCTTTAACAACTAAATCACTTGGGTAGTATTTGGCCCCGCACCACGCCGATTGGCCCATCGCAAAATATTCATCGTAACCAACTTGTAGGTAGAAACGACCAGTTTGCTTTAATAAGGCAGCATCAGGCTTCTTTAACATTTCGTTACTATCCTCAGCAGTCTGAACTTTTAAACAGACTCTAAATTTCGTATTAGACCAAATTTGATCATTAACAACCCCACTAGGTTTTTGGGTAGCCAAAATTAGATGGACTCCTAAAGAACGCCCAATACGCGCCACCGAAATTAAATCATCCATAAAATCTGGTTGTTGACTTTTTAATTCAGCAAATTCATCGCAAATAATAAATAAATGGGGAACAGGCTCTTGCAAACGGCCTTCTTTAAAGAATTTCTGATACTTATAAATATCAATAGTACTTTCTCCTAAAGCATCCCTAGCCTCATTAAATACTCTTTGTCTTCTTTTAATTTCACTATCAATACTAATTAAAGTTCGGTCAAGCTCTGATTTATCAAGGTTAGTAATAGTCCCCGCTAGATGAGGAAGCTTTACCCCCGTTGCTTTATTTTCAAACGCATAAGCAAGACCACCGCCTTTATAGTCGATTAAAATAAACGCTACATCATTAGGACTATAATTCATGGCAAGAGATAAAACATAAGTAATAATAAATTCTGATTTACCCGAACCAGTCATACCAGCAATAAGACCATGGGGACCATGATACTTTTCATGTAAATCTAAATACATTAAATTACCATCACTATCAACCCCAACCTCGGTTTTTAAACTAATAGTCGAATCATTAGATTGCCAACGGCTCATAATATTAAGCCCCGAAGTCTTACTAACATTTTCCATTTCTAGGAAAGTTAAAGAATTAGGAAGCATCCCTGCCTCTCCTTCAAATTCAATGGGAACATTACTAACTTTTCTTGCTACCCACATCATATCAATATAAGGCTCAACTTCATCCTTAAACTTAATATTTTCTTGATTTTCAAAAGAATTCTTAAGTAAATTAGAATCATTATCCCCTAAAAGAATAAAATTATCACACTTACTAGGTAATCTAGACATCTGTTCTTCTAAGATAACTAAACTAAAATCATTATTATCTTTATCTTCACAAACATTTTTAATAACATTTAAATTTTTAACCATACTAAAATCATCTATAATTACTAAGTAATATGGACTTTTAGGACCCTCATCACTATGAGATGCTACCTTTTTTTGGTACTCAAAATTTAAATATTCATTAAGTCTTTTAGCCTCTTCGATATCACTAGCAAAAAACCTAATTTCTTTATCATTAGAAAAATTATGATTAGTATACTTTAAATAATCCCAATGATTTTTTAAGGTCTCATTTGTAAATACTACTATTTTTAAATCTTCATACGTATAATAAGCCAGAAGTTGTAATAAAACATTATTTATAAATGGATACTTTTTATAAGAATTACCCAAAATACCCGTAATTTTACCGGTGTAAAAAGAATAACCAATCGGAACCTCTTCGATATATTTATACTCGTTTATAAGTTTATCGGCATCCTTTTTTAATTTATCATCATCAATAGTAAAACCATCTTCAGGATAATTAATCTTTACTTGCATCTTCTCATTACCTGTACCAATACGCACAGTTAAAAAGTCATCTTGTTCTACGCGCTTATCCCAGAAAGTAAGTTTACCATTATTAATTATTTCAATAATTTCTCTTAAAGGAATTAAATTTTCTAACAGAATTTCTTTTTGTAAGTTTCGTTCTAAATCTAATTCTTTCCGCTTAGCATTTAAATATTTACCATATTTATGAGTAATCATAATATTTCGTTGAAATTGAACAAATTTATTAAAAAGCCGAGTTAATAAAGGCC
>CAKOSD010000039.1 GCA_934101745.1 uncultured Bacilli bacterium
ATCTAGCAATATTCAAAAGGCTTTATGTGAAATAATCTTAGAAGAAAGTCATGATTCTATTTTAAAGGCTATAACTATTACGGCTTGCGAAGTTACTAACGACTTATCATTTTGTAAGGTATATTTTACTAGTTTAGAACAAGATGCTCATAAAACCTTAGAAAAAGAATTAAATGATAGCACGGCTAAATACTTAAGAGGTCGCTTATCATCTAAGATTGAAATTCGCAATACTCCTGAATTAATATTTAAATATGATGAATCAATTGAATATGGTAATAATATTGAAAAAATATTAGCCAACATTCATAAGGATGAACAAAAATGATTATAAATGTATGTAAAGAAAAAAATATGACTTCTCGCGATGTAGTAAATATTATATCTAAACACTTACATACAAAGAAAGTAGGACACACAGGAACACTAGATCCCCTAGCCACTGGTGTCCTTCTTATTTGTACAAATCACGATACCAAGTTAGTAGATATTCTAACATCTAAAAACAAAGAATATATTGCTACCATGCGTCTCGGACTTCAAACCGATACCGGCGATATAACTGGTAATATCCTAAAAAAAGCCAGTTACGAAGTAACGAGTGATCAAATTATTAAAGTTTTAAACAGTTTTTTAGGTTCCAGTATTCAAACTGTCCCTCTTTATTCTGCCGTTAAAATAAACGGAAAAAAACTCTATGAATATGCAAGGACAGGTGAAGAAGTAACTTTACCGACCCGCGAAATAAATATTTCAAACATAGAACTTCTAGATTATCATGACGATTTAATAAAATTTAAAACGACAGTATCAAAAGGCACTTATATTCGAAGTTTAATTGAAGATATTGGGAAGAACCTGGGAACCCTTGCTACCATGGAAGATTTAGTAAGAACTAAACAAGGGCGCTATAAAATTGAGGATTCTTATACTATAGAAGATATAAAAAATAATAATTATACACCCATACCTTTAAATGTTGTTTTAGAAGACTATCCTCGTTATAATTTAAATGAAAATGAATACTTTAAAGTAAAAAATGGTAGTAAAATGTTTTTAAATATTGATGACAAAATAGTAACTTTATTATATAATAATAAACCGATTGCTTTATATAGGAAAGAAAATGACATTTACCGCGTTTATAAAATGTTAGAAGTTAATACAGAGACTAATTAATAAAAAATAACTTAAAATAATATATAAAGCATAATCTAGGGGGCTTAATTATGTTTTTATTTAATAAAGAACAATTTGATAATTTTATAGAATATTTATATTTAGTAAATGCTAAACATTATTATATTGATAATAATGGTATTGTAAGAGATCAAAATGAAACCGTAGTAGTTCGTTATTTACCTCATATCAATCATTTTGGCATTGCTAGAAAAAACAAACCGGATATTGATGTTATTGTTATTGATGAAAACTCTAACTTAGAAACAATCGTATCCAAGATTGATAATGAAGCATACATTGTTAATAGAAAAGATTTAAATTATACAAATTATACCAATAGCGAAGTCTTAGATAGATTATCCATTGAAGATAAACCAACTAAGAAAGGCTTAGGCTTATTTAGAAAGGCTTCTTAAGGAGGTCTTTTTATTATAAGAATAATAATTAAAGTAAACAAAAACTCAGGGAAAAATAATTCCTTGAGTCTTATTTGATTTTAAAAACTATTAATTAGTTAGCCTTTAGAATAGTTCTTGCTTCTCTTGCCGAAGTTTTAATCTTAACGCCATTAACAGTAATAGTAATCATATTTGGTTTTTGAAAATGATTAGTCTTATTAAGAGCGTGGCTTCTTCTATTCATAGATTTTGGTTTTTTATTTGTAATTTTAACAGCCATTGAGTATTCCTCCTTTTGTTTATTTGTCTAGTAAATTCTACCATAAGAAGTGGTATATTGTCAAATGAAATGTTATAATATTCCTAGGAGATATAATGGATACAAATATTTTTAATATATTAAATTTACTAGAAGAAAATAACTACGAAAGTTACATCGTTGGTGGTTATGTAAGAGACTTCATTTTAAATAAAAAGAGTTATGATATTGACATTGCTACTTCGGCTACCGTTAAAGAAATGACTACCTTTTTAAGTGGTAATGCCAGTAGCGCTCATTATGGCGCTCTAAAAATAAGTAAGCCCCCTTATAATATAGATATAACTACCTTTAGAAGAGAACTATCTTATCAAAAACGTAATCCCACTGTTTGTTATATCAAAGATGTTAAAGAAGATATTTTAAGACGAGATTTTACAATTAATGCTATTTTAATGGATAAGAATGGTAATATAATTGATTACCTTGGGGGGATTCAAGATATCCGTGATAAAAAGATAAAATGTATTGGCAATCCGAATGAAAAATTTCAAGACGATCCTCTAAGAATTTTACGAGCCCTTCGCTTTCATGCCACCTTAAATTTTAATATTGATAATAC
Source organism: uncultured Bacilli bacterium (assembly GCA_934101745.1). Classification (GTDB taxonomy): domain Bacteria; phylum Bacillota_I; class Bacilli_A; order RF39; family UBA660; genus CAG-605. The sequence goes on from CAKOSD010000039.1 coordinate 2,462, forward strand.
TACTTTAATGGCTATAAAAAAACATAAAGACCTTATAAGTACTCTTTCTAAAACAAGAATAAAAAATGAATTAGATAAAATCTTACTAAGTGAAAATGTTGTAAAATCAATGGATTATATGAAAAAACTGGGTATTTTAAAAATACTCGGAATTAGTTATAAAAAGTTAGTAAAAGTAGACGACTTGTGCGGAATGTATGCTCAACTTGAATTACCAAACGATTTTCCCTTTACCAAAAAAGAACAAAGTAACATAAAAACTATTCAAAAAATCTTAAAATATGGTAAGATAGATAATACTGTTATATATGAACACGGTTTATATTTTGCTATGATTACTGGTCTAATTAAAGGTAGAACTAGAGCATCCATTGTCAAACAAGAAAAAAAATTACCTATTCATAATCGTAAAGATATAAATATTACTTTTACTGATTTAATTGATCTCGGTATTCCTAAAAACAAAATTAATGCCGTTTATATAATTCTAGAAAATTTAATTTTAAAAAACAAAATAAAAAATGATAAAAATCATTTAGAACATTATGTTTTAAAGAATAAAAAGGTGTGGTGTCCGTGCAAAACTTAAATCAAATTTTAAAAGCTAGTATCTTAAGTATTAATGAATTATTAATTCAAAATATGGATAAAACTTTAACTTTAAAAGACTTTTTAGTCTTTTTGAAACTATTAAATACTTCTTGTGAATGCTTTGATTGTTCTAAAATTGCTAAAACTTTAGGGCTTACTGAAGAGGATGTGTTGACCTCTTTCAATAATTTAATTGTTAAAGGGATAATTGAATATAAACCAATTAAAGAAAATGGTAAAATTAAAGAGGTTATTTCTTTAGATAAATTTTATAATGATGTCGCCACAAAATTAAATAATAAAAATAAAACTGAAACCACCAATAATATATATGATGTCTTTCAAAGGGAACTAGTGCGAAGTCTTTCACCTACCGAATATGAATATATTAATAATTGGTTAGAAAAAGGCCTTGCCCAGGACTTGATTATCGGCGCCTTAAAGGAATCCATTTTAAGTGGAGTTAAAAGTTTTCGCTACATAGATAGAGTCCTATTTGATTGGCAGGAGAAAGGATATCGTAGTATGAATGACGTTGAGGCCTCAAAGAACAAGCCTCCTAAAGTATCCGAAAAAATTATTCCAAATAATAATGATACTAATGAAGAATACTTTGACTACGATTGGTTAAATGATGATGACGAGTAGAACCAAAGCCATTTTAGCCCAGTTAGATGAATTAATTCCCAATCCTCGTTGTGAGTTAGAATATAACAAACCTTATGAATTGCTTATTGCTACTGTCTTATCGGCGCAATGTACCGATGCTAGAGTTAATAAGGTAACTAAAGTTTTATGGCAAAAATATACTCTTAAAACTTTAAGTGCGGCCCCTTTAAAAGAAATAGAAAGTATAATTTATCCGGTTGGAACTTATCATAACAAGGCCTACTATATTAAAGAAATTGCTACTCGCCTCTTAGAAGAAAAAAATGGTGAAGTACCTAATGATTTTAACTATCTTCTAACTTTACCTGGTGTTGGTAGAAAAACCGTTAATGTTGTTTTATCTAATATCTTTAATGTTCCCAGTATTGCCGTTGATACCCACGTATATAGAACTTCTCATCGATTAGGGTTAGCATCTAAAAAAGCGGATGTTTATCAAACCGAACAAGAATTAATGAAAAAAATACCTAAAGAAAAATGGAGTAGACTTCACCATCAACTAGTTTTATTTGGACGTTATACCTGTAAAGCCCTAAACCCGGACTGCCAAACTTGTAATTTAAAAGAATATTGTAAAGAGTATAAAAAAATGAATTAAAAGTCTGAAACCCTTAAAAATATAGAAAGGATCTGTTTATTATGACCGAAGAAGGAATAAATCATTACAAAACGATAGTAGGAGCCTATTACGGGGTAATGTTAATGGATGAGTATTCCCTAAAAGCCTATGTTTTAAAAAAGCTTGAGAACCTTGGAAAGAATTATTGTCAAAATAAAAATATAAATTCGGAAGAAATAAAATCTTTTGTAGCCCAAAAAGTATCTAAAAAAGTCAAATTACAAGATGCTTTATATATTTTAAATCAGTTAGATGAAGATAAGGAATTATTGCACTTAATAAAAAGAAAAATTAGAGAAATAGATAGCGAGGAAAATTAAAATGATAGATGAATATTGTATGATTGAAATAGCCTTTGATGATTTAGAAGAAACTAAAAGAACAATCCAGGCTTTATTAGAGGAAAAATTAGTTAGTAGTTGCCAAATGATTGAAAGCCAATCCACTTGGTTATGGCATCAAGAAATTGAATCTGCTAAGGAATACTTGGTATTTGTAAAAACCAAAAAGAACCTATCAACTAAGATTTATAATGTAGTACGTAAATATCATAGCTACGAAACCTTTGAATTTGCTATTATGCCTATAACTAGTACTAGTAAAAATTATCTTGCTTGGATAAATAATGAAGTTAGAGGAAAAGAATATTAGAAATTAATCATCGTTTTCTAATATTTTTTTTGACAATAAATTAAAAATGTCTAAAAATTAAACACCTCCTAAAGATTGTTTATTGTCTAAAAGAAATTAAAATGTATAATTCTAATTATAGAAAATAAAGGAGGAATTATTATGTATTATGGAGCAGGAACTTATGAGGCTTTTGCTCATCCCGAAAAGCCTATTGGGGTTGATAAAAAGAAAGCCTATATAATTGGTACCGGTCTTGCCGGATTATCCGCCGCTTTTTATCTTGTTCGTGATGGCCAGATGAAAGGAGAAAATATTCATCTTCTTGAAAAATTAGACCTTGCGGGCGGCTCTTGTGATGGTAGAAAGGATATTACTAAGGGTTTTTATATGCGTGGTGGTCGTGAAATGGATAACCATTTTGAATGTATGTGGGATATGTTCCGCGATGTACCATCTATTGAAAATCCTAAAGTATCAGTCTTAGATGAATATTACTGGTTAAATAAACACGACCCTAATTATTCATTGTGTCGCGCTACTGAAAAATGTGGTCAAGACGCACATACGGATAAATTATTCAACTTAGATAAAAAATCTGCCATTGCCTTATCTAAATTATTTATTACTCCCGAAAGAGAACTTGAAGATAAAAAAATATCTGAAGTTTTACCCAATAGTTTCTGGAGTACTAACTTCTGGTTATATTGGCAAACTATGTTTGCCTTCCAAAAATGGTCTTCAGCCTTAGAAATGAAACGATACCTATGTCGTTATGTTCATCATATTGACGGTCTACCTGATTTCTCAGCCTTGCGTTTTACTAAATATAATCAATATGAATCAATGATATTACCATTAACTAAATACTTAGAAAGTCATGGTGTTAAAATTGAGTATGGTATTGATGTTAAAAATGTTATTATAGAAAATTTAGGTACTAAAAAACAGGCTAAAGAAATTAAATATTTAAAGGATAACGAAAAAAAATCTATCTTTTTAACAGAAAATGATTTAGTCTTTATAACTAATGGCTGTTGTACCGATACTTCTTGCTATGGTGATCAAAACACGGCTCCTGATTTGTCTGAAATTAAAAACGGTTCTGGTGAATCTTGGGATATGTGGAAAAATATTGCCAACCAAGCAAGCAACGGCGAATACGGTAATCCGTTGAAATTCTGTAATGATGTTAATGCTACTAACTGGATGAGTGCTACGATTGCTACCAGTGATGAAGAAATAATTAAACATATTATGGATATTTGTAAACGTGATCCTCGTAGTGGTAAAGTAACAACAGGAGGTATCGTAACGGTAAAGGATAGTGTGGATAACTGGTATCTTTCTTGGACAATTAACCGTCAGCCTCAATTTAAGAGTCAAGATAAAGGTTTAATATTAGTTTGGGTATATTCTCTTAATACTAATAAAAAAGGTAACTTTGTGAAAAAGCCAATGTGCCAATGTACCGGCAGCGAAGTTTGTCAAGAATGGTTATATCATCTAGGTTTCCCTGTGGATAAAATCGCTGAATATGCAAATAATAAGTGTAATACCACTACTTGTTACATGCCTTATATAAATGCTTTCTTCCAACCTCGTAAAAATAGCGACCGTCCTTTAGTTGTTCCTAAAGGCTCAATTAACTTTGCTTTCTTGGGTCAATTTGCTGAAACGCCAAGGGATACTATTTTCACTACCGAGTATTCCATTCGTACCGGTATGGAAGCCGTTTATACTCTTCTAAATATTGACAGGGCTGTTCCTGAAGTTTGGGGAAGTTGCTACGATGTTCGTGAACTTTTAAAAGCCGCTTATTATGCTGTTGATAAAAAGAGCCTTGATGAATTACCTCTTAGCCTAGTAGAAAAAGAAATGGTAAAAGTCTTACTTAAAAAAATAAAAAATACCGATATTGAACTACTTTTAAAAGATAGTGGTTTATTAAAATAATTAACTATTTAGTAATTATGAAAACATTTTACTTCCAATTAAAAAACTTCTAAATTAAAACTAGAATAATACTGAAAATAATTATTTCTGTAATTCTAGTTTTTTCTTGTCTAAGTATTATTTTTTAAAGTATAATTAATTAGGTGAATTTATGAGCAGTTTAACAACAAAAAAAGCAATGTATTATGCTTTAAAAGAATTATTAAAAGAACAACCATTTAATAAAATAACTATTAATGATATAGCAAAACAATGTAATATTAACAGACAAACTTTTTATTATCACTTTATGGATAAAGAAGATCTAGTTGAGTGGATTTGTAAAGAAGAAATTGGTTATATCTTAAATACTAAAAATACAAATAAAACTTGGGAAGAAAAATTTTTGTCCGTGTTTACTTTAATGCTTAATGAGAAAATCTTCATTACTAATATCTATCATTCGGTATCTTTAGAAATATTACGTGATAGCCTATATCGTTTAGTTTATCCTATTATTTATGAAGAAATTGATAAAATATCTCAAAAAGAAAATGTAGAAGAAAAAGAAAAAGTCTTTATTACTGATTTTTATAAATATGCCTTCGTTGCTATTGTCTTAGATTGGGTTAAAAATGATATGCAAGAAGATCCTAAAGTAATTGTCGATAAGGTTAGTAATTTAGTAACCGGCACTATTAAACACGCTTGTGTTGCTATGAAATAGTTGTATTAATTAAATAATGATAAAAAGTTCTAAATTCGCGCTGAAACTAAATAATAAGGTTTCAGCTTTTTTGTTAAATTAAATTTTTCTTTTTAAAGTACTTGCTAATTATTAATACTTAGCCTATACTCTATATCTATAAAACATAATAAGTCTTAATAGTTATTTTCATTATTATATATAGACTTATTCTAAGTATTCATTTTCTAAAAATACTAAAAATATTTTCTTCTTTTTAAATAGTTAGTTTTCTTTAAAAGACTTTTATTATATAATCAAGTTATGTGAGGAAAATTATGAATGAGACAATTATAAAAGAATTAACTAAAGAATTAAATATTAAAGAGACCCAAATTAAAGCGGTTTTAAATTTATTAGAAG
>CAKOSD010000040.1 GCA_934101745.1 uncultured Bacilli bacterium
TATTATGAGTGATATAAAATTTGGATTAGATAAGAGAGTAGATTTTATTCATGCTATTGTGTGTAGTTATGTAATAAAAAACAATTATAAAAATAAAGATGAATTTGATTGGGTAGAATTTCCAAATACTAAGTATTTTAACGATGTTGTAAGTAAGATTGATTTTGATAAATTTCCGGAATTAGAAAAGTATATGTTAGATATAGATGATGAGGCTTATTACAATTATATTGCTTATTTATTTAATGATGATTTTTCTATTAGATATGAAGATATTGTTAAGATTAACAAGCCTTTTAAAAAAGAGGATTTAAGAGAATATTTAGAACTAGTAAAAGAAGTTTATTTATCTTTTGATATGAATAAAATTTTAGAAGATAATAAAGAAGAATTAAAGTTGCAACAAGAGGCTTTTGGTAAATTACCAGTTGGATATAATAAGGCTTATGTTTTAAATTTCTTTGGAAGTAAGGAAGATATTGATTTAAATATTACTGCTTCTATTTTTATGAATGGTGGGTTTTCTTCAACCATCGGTAACTTTCTATATTGTACTAGAGGGATTAAGTATAAAGATAATAAATTCTTTGTAAATAAAAGATATAATTTTATTTCGATAAATCATGAATTTGCTCATCATTTTGTTAATCCCATTGTGGATAAGTATTATGATGCCGTTTCTAATTATGATTATTTAATCAAGGAAGCACTGACAAATGGTTTACCTAAGACTTATTCAGGAATGACTAAAACACTGTTATATGAGTATTTTGTAAGGGCTGTTTCGGCTTTGATGAGTGAAAAATGGATATCAAGGGAAGAAATGCGACCAGATTTTGAATGGTTTAAGAAAGTTGGCTTTGTTAGAACTGAGGAAATAGCTGATCTTATAAAAGAGAATATGCCAAATTATAGTTCTTTTGAAGAATTATATAAAAATGTGTTAATACCTTATTTGGAATCTTTTGCTTTAAAAAGCGCTAATAGTTTCAATAATAAAAAATAAAATTGTTTACCTTAAGAAAAATATGCCGGTTTTAAGTAGATTGTGAAGTAATATTTCACTTAAAAAGACTTGGCAAGGATTGAATTTGTGCTATAATTTAGATGGAGGTAAAGAAAATGGAGAAGAAAAAAGAAAAAAAGAAAAGTTCTACGAAAACTACAAAAGCTACCAAAACTAATCAATCTGTCAAAGAAGATGTTGTAGTTTCTGTAGAAACAAAAGAAGTTTCAAAACCAGAAGCTGCAAAAAAAGAAACTAAACCTAAAAAAGTTAGTCATTTCTTATTTAAGGCACTGGCTATAAGTATTCTTGTTGCAGTTGTTATAAGCTGGATAGTTCCTGCCGGAACATTTAGTAGTTCTAATCTAACTACTACCGAACCAGCAAGAACTGGTATCAACGAATTATTCTTATCAATGTTTTATGCATCCAATTATTATTTATTACAAGTTGTATTTATTCTTGTACTAGGTTTATTTTATGGTGTTATATCAAAAACAAATGGTTATAAGAAATTGGTAGAGAATAGTGCTAAATTCTGGAGTAAAACTTCATCTAGAAAAAAAGTATTTCCAATTATAGTAACTTTGTTAATTGCTTTGTTTGTTTCGATGGCTACTCAAAGTTTTCCAATCTTATTATTTATACCATTTATAATAAGTGTTGCTAGTCGTTTAGGCTATGGAAAATTAAATAGTGTTCTAATGACATTTGGAGCAATGATTATGGGCTTAGTTGGTCAGACAACATCAACTTTAGGATTGGATTACTTAGAAAGTACAATGGGCGTTAAAATTACAACTAATCTATTAGTTCGTTATGGAATTTTAATTTTAGCAGTTATTGGCTTAAATGCAATTATATTTTTAATAAAGAAGAAAAATTCTAAAGCCAATGAAGAAGAAGCAATTGATTTAGTTCCTTTAACGGGCGATGCAACTAGCGGTAAATCAAAACCATATTTATTTATGTTTATTGTATTACTTGCTTTTTGTATTTTAGGTTATATGCCTTGGAATAGTGCTTTTGGAATTGGTGTATTTGATACGTTCCATACGTGGTTAACTACTAAAGTTACTATTACAGTTGGTGGTAATTCTCATGCTATATTTGGTTATATCTTAGGAAAAATTAATGCTTTTGGTTCTTGGGATATTTATACAATTTGTTATATTGCTATGATTATTTTAATTTTTGTTAAAATATTTAGTAAAATCAAGTTTGATGAGTTATTAGAGGCTGCCGTTGAAGGTATGAAAAAAACATTAAAACCGGCTTTATTTATTGTTCTTGCTTATTCAATGTTTGTTATTTCATACTGGAGTGGATTTACTAATACAATAGTTGATAAAATAGTTGGTACTAATTTCAATGTATTTAGTGCGACGGTTGCTAATGCGTTAGCCTCATTCTTCCATGTGGATTTTGGTTATTCAGGATTTACTTTAGGGGCTGTTTATGCGGCTAGATTTGCTGGATATACTGGAACAATGCTTGTAATCATGACATCTATAAATGGTTTAGTTGCTTTAGTAGCACCAACTAGTGTGCTTTTAGTAACTGGTTTATCAATGTATGATGTTTCTTATAAGAAATGGTTAAAAAACATTTGGAAACTTGTCGTTGGACTTTTAGTTATATTATTACTTATATTTGTAATAATGGCTTAGGACTTCTTTGGAAGTCTTTTTCTTTGGAAAAATTGGTAAATTGTAGTAAATAAAAGTAGTAAAAAATAGCCGTAAAATAGTACAAATAGTTCTTGAATTATATATGATGGTTTGTTATAATACAAAACGAGTAGTGATTGCTCCTTGCTTCACATTAAGTGTAAGCCTGAAGACCAAGAGGAGGTGTAAAAAATGAATAAATACGAAATGATGTTCATTGTTAAAGCAACTATGGAAGAAAGTAATGTTAAGGCCGCAGCAGAAAATGTTAAGAAATTAGCTGAAAGTCTTAAAGTTAAAGTAGAAAGCTTTAAAGAAATGGGTCAAAAGAAGTTAGCATATCCTATAAAAAAGGAAATTAGTGGTTATTATTATGTAATGACTATGACTGCTAGTAAAGATGCTATCAAAGAAGTTAATCGTAAAATGTCTATTGATGAAAATATTATTAGACACTTAATTATCAAATTAGATGAGGAGTAAGAAATGAATAAAGTAATTTTAATTGGAAGATTGACTAGAGACCCTGAATTGCGTACAATTTCAACTGGTAATGCAACAACTTCATTTACGATTGCGGTTAATAGAAATTTTACTAATCAAAATGGTGAAAGAGAAGCGGATTTTATAAATTGTGTTGCTTGGAGAAAGCAAGCCGAAAATATTGCTAAGTATTGTACTAAAGGTTCGCAAGTTGCTGTTGAAGGGCGTATTCAAACTAGAAATTATGATGCTCAAGATGGTACTAAAAGATATGTTACTGAAGTAATTGCTGATAATGTAACATTCTTAGGATCAAGAGCGGGTGGTAGTCCAATTCCAGAAAGTAGTTCTAATACTTCATCTTATGCCGTAAATAATGCGGTACCAAATAATAACGGTATGGTCAATAATGATATTGTTACTTCAGATTTAGACATGGATCCTTATGCAGCCATGGGTAACGAAGTTTCACTAAGTGATGATGACCTACCTTTCTAAGAAGGGAGAATGTAAAATGGCAGAATTTTATCGTAAGAAAAAGAAAATTTGTCAAATGTGTGCTGGAAAATCTATCGATTATAAAGATGTACCTATAATTTTAAAGTACGTTACTGAAAAAGGTAAGATTGTTAACAGAAGACAAAGTGGCGCTTGTGCTAAACATCAAAGACATATTGCACAACAAATTAAATATGCTAGATTTATGGCATTAATTCCATATGTTAAAGACTAATTTTAGTCTTTTTTTAAATTATAATTAAATTTTAAAAGTTATAATTTGCTACTATATAATATAAAATGGTATTTTAAAACCAATGAAATGTATATAAAATAACATAAAGTAAACGATAGTTTTTGGATAGTAAATTTGTAAAAAATAATGGCGAAAAAGTATAATTTATCCACAAGAAAAGGATAAATTTTTTTGACGGATAAGTATATATTTGATACAATAGGTAGGAATTAAAAAGGAGAAAAATCATGAAAGTTATATTACTAAAAGATGTTAAAAAACAAGGAAAAAAAGATGATATTATTGAAGTTAGTGACGGTTATGCCATGAATTATTTGATAAAAAATGGTTTAGCAGTGGCAGCGACTAAAACAAGTACCAAAATATTATCAAATGAACTTGATAAACGTAAACAAGAAGAAGAAGAACTTGTTAAAAAAATGCAGGCAATGCGAGATAAAATCGTTAGAGAAAATATTACATTTAAAGTAAAGACTGGGGCAATGGATAAAGTTTTTGGCAATATTTCTTCTAAACAAATTGCTGAGTGCTTAAACAAAATGGGGTATAAAGTAGATAAAAAACAAATTCAAATTGATGCACCATTAGATACATTAGGAGTTCATAATGTAACGGTGGAATTACATAAAAAGGTGCGTTTCAATATCAGGGTAAATTTAGTGAAGTAGGGTGATATTATGGCAAGAAAAATGCCACAAAATTTAGATGCTGAGATGTCAGTTTTGGGCGTTTGTTTTCTTGATGATAGGGTTGTTAGTAAGGTCTTAGAAGAAGTTACTGAGGATATGTTCTATAGTGATGCTAACAAAAAAATTTTTCTTGCTATAAAAAATTTACATGATGCGGGAGTACCTATTGATCAAACAACTGTGGCTGATGAATTGGATAAGACCAAAAGCTTAGGAGCGATTGGTGGACCATCATATTTGGCTGATGTTATAACTTCTGTTGTAAGTGCGGCTAATTTAGATTATTATATTAACATTATCAAAGAAAAAATGATTGTCCGTAATCTTATAACCACGGCAACCGATATTGTTACTGATGCTTATAACGATTCTGATGATGTAACAGGTTTACTTGATACAGCAGAAAAAAATATCTTAGACGTTATCAGGTCTCGCCAGACTACTGAATTCGCTCCTATTAATGAAGTATTGGCAAGAGCCCAAGAGCAATTAGAGTACTTATCGCAAAATCATAGTGTTATTTCAGGATTAGAAACAGGATTTTATGATTTAGATAAGGCGACTAGTGGTTTACATGAAGGTGAAATGATAGTAATTGCGGCTCGTCCCGGTATGGGAAAAACGGCTTTTGCTTTAAATATTGCCACCCATGCGGCACAAAGTACAAAAAAGGCTATCGCGGTATTCAACTTAGAAATGTCTGCTGAACAATTAGTTAATCGTATGATTAGTGCCCTAGGGGGCATTGAAGGCAAGAAATTAACCAATGGTCAGTTAGGTCAAAATGATTGGAAAAAATATAATGAAGCGGTTAGTCAACTTGCTGATACTAATATTTATATTGAAGATAACTCTGGTATTACAGTAAATGATATTCGGGCTAAATGTCGTCGCCTTGCAACCAAAAAGGAAGGTCTTGGTTTAATAATCATCGATTATTTGCAGTTGCTTACTATGGGCGGAAGAAGACCGGAATCTAGACAGCAAGAAGTTTCTGATATTTCAAGAGCAATAAAAACTATGGCCATGGAACTAAAAGTGCCAGTAATTGCTTTAGCCCAGCTTTCACGTAATGCTGAAAAAAGAGAAAATAATGAACCAATGCTTGCCGATTTAAGAGAATCTGGTTCAATCGAACAGGATGCTGATATAGTTATGTTTATAAATCGCAAAGATTATTATAAGGCTAAAACTGAACTTGGCAAGTCAGAAAATGTTGAAACTGATATTATAATTGCAAAACACAGAAAAGGTGGCACAGGAAAATTTACAGTCTTATTTGAACCGACAATGATGAATTTCAAAAACTATATGGTTTTGGAAAAAGAAGGAGAATATTAATGAGTAAAAAGACACAAATTCTATGTATATTAACGACAATGATTTTTGGAGTTGCAATGTTTATTGCTACTTCTTATAAAACGAGTTATGCTGATGAAGTAGAAGGGGTTTATCAAGTATATCTAAATGGTGAGAAAATAGGAATGATTGATAGTCAAGATGAACTTTATGCACTTATTAATGAAGAACAATCAAGTATTAAAGATGAATATAACGTAGACCAGGTTTATCCACCCAAAGGTTTTTCGATAACCAAGTTAAATACTTATAATTCAAATGTTACTAGTGTTGGGGAAATATACGATAAAATAAAAGAATCTAAAAACTTTACGGTAAAAGGCTATACAATTACGGTTAGTGATAAAGATGATAATGGCGATTCAAAGGTGCTGTTTAAAATAAATGTGTTAGATGAAAAGGTCTTTGAATATGCTATAAAAAAAGTTATTTTATCATTTATTCCGGAGGATGAATATTTGGCTTATATAAATAATGAACAAAAAGAAATTGTTGATGTTGGAGAAAGAATTGAAAATATTTATTTTCAAGAAAATATTTCTATTAAAGAATCTTATATAAGTACTGATGAAAAAATATTTACTGATGTTGATAGTTTAAGCAAATATTTGCTATTTGGAACAGATAGTAAGGAATCTGAGTATACGGTAAAAGTTGGCGATACAATTGCTAGTATAGCGGAAGCGAATGAATTAAATGTATCTGAATTTTTAGTTGCTAATCCTAAATATAATAGTGAAAATGATTTGCTTGCCGTTGGGGATAAAGTTGTTATTTCCTTAATTAACCCAATGCTCCAATTAGTTTATGATAAATATATAGTTAAAGATGTTGAAGAAAAATATTCAACGGAAACTAAGTATGATTATTCAAAAGATACTAGTTATCGGTTAGTTCAAACTAAAGGCGTTAATGGTATTAGACGTGTTGCTTCTCGTACTCAGGTTATAAATGGCGATGCAAGTCAACAGGTTGTAATTGATAAAGATAATACTTATATGGTAAGAGATACTGTTAATGAAGTTATTGTCAAAGGTAAAAAATCTGTTTCAAGTGGTAACTGGGGTAGTTATGTTGATGATGGTACGGAATATGCTTGGCCAACATTAAAACCATATATTATTACATCAGGATTTGGTACTCGTTACTTATTTAATCGTACTAGCCATGATGGTTTAGACATTTCCGGAACTGGATATGGTTCACCAATTTTTGCTATTGCTAGTGGTACAGTTGTATGGGCTGGCCGTGGCGGTTATGGTGGTTCAAGTATTGGTATAAATGTTGTTATTCAACATCCGAATGGGTACTGCTCAATTTATGGACATATGTCCGCTGTTGCAGTTAAAAAGGGTGATCAAGTAAGTAGAGCCCAAAGAATTGGTTCAATGGGTAAGACCGGTTTAGTAACTGGTACCCACCTACATTTAGGCTTCTGGACTGGTCTACCATACCAACGAGGAAGCAAAGCAATAAATCCTATCACACTGTATAAATAATGCGTATTTGTGTTTTAGCGAGTGGTTCTAAAGGCAATTCTACCTATATAGAAACCCAAACACATAAAATATTGTTTGATATGGGGACTAACGTTAGATATATAAAGGAACGCTTAGAGGAATTAAGCGTTTCTTTAAACGATATAGATACCATATTTATATCACATATTCATAGTGATCATGTTGGAGCTTTAATAAATTATATCAAAAAGTATCATGCTAATGTTTATATGACAATGGGAATGATAGGTGAGTTGGAAAGTGATAATCCAATAAGAAAATATGAACATTTAGTGCTTTTTGATGATGATGTATATTTAGATAATATTAGAATTGAAGTAATAAAAACTAGTCATGATACTAAGGACTCAAAAGGTTATATATTGTATGAAGGTAATAACAGTGTTGTTTATTTGACGGATACGGGCTATCTAAATCAAAAATATTTTTCAAAATTAAGAAATAAAAATGTCTATTTATTTGAAAGTAATCACGACGTAGAGATGCTCTTAAATGGTAAATATCCGCCTTGGTTAAAAG
>CAKOSD010000041.1 GCA_934101745.1 uncultured Bacilli bacterium
CTCCATTAGAGATTTCATATAAAAACGGCTAGCCAGATAATTTAAATATTCATCGCTATTATCATATTTTTTGCACAGAGGATTAGCCATGTATAATAAATGACTACGACTAGCAAACTCAATTAAATTAGATTCCACAATCTGTAAAACTCTTGAAACCTTAACAGAATACATATCCTTTTTGCTTTCTAAAATAATATTATTTAATTCTTTCATTAGTTCTTGGTATTCGTTGGTAAATTTTAACACAGGAAATAATTCTTCGTTTAAAATCTTGATAAAATTTGAGGCTAAAAAATAAGCATATTTAGGATTTACCTCCCAAACCATGGCAATAATAAAATTGTCAAGTGTATGTATTTCCGCTCTCGATAATTCATTAGTTTTTCCTATATATTTTTTATAATTTTTTACCCTATCATAATATTGATTTAAAGCATAACGCATTCTTGTGATAATATTGATTGGCTCATTATTATTATTTTTTACTAATTCCGCCATTTGATTTAAAAGATTTTCAATAATTTCAGCATTTTTCATGATCTTGCTAAATGTTTCATCATAAAGAAAAACGTAATTACTTGGGGCTGACTGACATTTATAACTTTTCTCGGTGTTATTAACACTTTTATTACTGTTTTTTGGTAATTTATTTGCAACATTTTTTAAAGCCAAGTTATACGCTTCGTTTATTTGTTTCATCTTAGCCTCATAAAATTTTCTTTCGCTATCCGAATGTAAATCTGGATGATTTTGCTTAGCCAGTTTTCGATAAACCTCTTTTATTTCTTTTTCAGGGGCATTTATGGAAATGCCCAATATTGTATATGGATTCATGTTAATTTTCCTTCTTAAGAAAGTATCTTAATATTTTTTTCGTTTCATGTCAATTAGAATATAAAATACAATCCTGATAAAATACCATTTATTCAAATAAATACACGTTTTTTTAAAATAAATTATAAATTATTAAAAGAGATTAAAAAATTTGAGGTCATCTCTCAAATCTTTTAATCCTTAATTAGTTTTTTCATTAGTTTTTTCTCTTTTTAATTTTGGACCTTTATTATCTTTTGATGTTTCTTCTTTAATAAAATCATCAAAAGCATTTTTTTGTAATAATGTAGCAAAAATATCATAATCTGCTGACTCCATTAGAGATTTCATATAAAAACGGCTAGCCAGATAATTTAAATATTCATCGCTATTATCATATTTTTTGCACATAGGATTAGCCATGTATAACAAATGACTACGATTGGCAATTCCCATTAAATTAGCCTCTACAAATTTTAAAACCTTAAATGTACTTTCAGAACTGTATGTATGGGCTTTAACTTCAGCAATATCATTTGCTAACTTTTGATATTCATCAGTAAATTTTAAAACGGGAAATGTCTCTTCGTCTAAAACTTTAGCAAAAGTATTTATTAGATAATTTGCATAAGATACATCTAAAGCACTCATTTTTTTAATAAATTCTAATATATTTCTATAATCTTCAGTTATTAAACAATTTGTTCTGCCAATAAAACGCATATAATTTTCAACTTTATCATAATATTCATGTAAAGCCTTACGCATCCTGATAATAATCTTATTTGAACGATTAGCCATTGGTTTGGTATAAGCACTTATTTCTTCCAATATATCTTGAATTAATTTAGCATTTTTCATTATTTTAACAAAGGCTTCAGTCTCTAAATCATTTAATTTACACGTACCATAACGGGAATGGGCAAAATCACTTGCAGACTGATATCTATCGTATTTTTGACGTTCATACTCTCTTTGCTTATCATAATAATATTTCCAACTATAATTATTGTAGCCGTTATAGTTATTAGATTTATCATAAGTATAAGATTTGCTTTGATTAGCACCCTTAGAAGTCTCACTCTTAACATTTTTTAATGCTAAGTCATATGCTTCATTAATTTGTTTCATCTTAGCCTCATAAAATTCTCTTTCGGCATCCGAATGTAAATCGGGATGATTTTGCTTAGCCAGTTTTCGATAAGCCTCTTTTATTTCTTTTTCCGTAGCATTTACAGGAATGCCCAATATTGTATATGGATTCATATTAATCCCCCTTCTTGAGTTAGTATATTATTATATTTTTTACTCCTTGTCAACCAAAAATTAATCGAAAGTCAAAAAAACTGCTACAGTTTTGTGCTTTCTGTAACAATTTTAACTATTTAAAAAATAACATATAAAGAGTAAAGATAAATAGAATACCAAAGGTTATCCAACCATTAATGCTACTTTGTTTGTCGGTTTTATTTTTAACACCAAGTCCCATTGTGATAAAGACACCACCAATCAAACCGCCAATATGAGCATAAAAATCAATATTAGATACAATTATACTTAAGGCTAAGTTAAGAACAATTACCGGAATAATCTCACTATATAAGGCTTTACCCATATATAAGCGGTAGTAATAACCAAAATAACATAGGGCTCCCATAAGACCAAATATAGCCCCACTTGCCCCTAGTGACCAACCGGTATTGAAGATGCATGAAAACATCGAACCAATAATACCACTTACTAGATAAATAAGTAAAAATTTCTTCTTGCCAAAATAATTTTCAGTAGCACAGCCAATGACATATAAAGAATACATATTACATAGTAAATGCCAGATAGAACCATGCATAAACATTCCGGTAACTAATCTATAAACTTGACCATTTCTTACTAAAGTACCATTAACGGCTCCCAAGGCAGTTATACCAGGAAAGAATATTTGTAAAATATAAATTAAAGTACAAATAGCCATTAAAGCATAAGTAACTACTATTTTTTTAGGCTTAAATACTTCTTCATATTTTCGATTTTCTTTTGCAGTCTTACTATTAATATCATTAGTAACATTAACTATTAAGTCAACATCATTATCAGTATTAATGATATCTTTTTCAATATTAGGAAAAGCCTCTACAACGGTTTCGTTATGTACTAAATCCTCTGTATCATTTACTTTAATATTATCAATATAATTAATACTATCTAATTTAACATTATCATTTAAATCTAAGAAAATATTTAAAACATTCATCTTCCAAGATAAAGTCTTTTTCTTAATTTGACGAGCAACATTATTAGTTTTATATATATCAAAATTAAACTGCTCTTTATTATGTATATAATTAGAATTAATTCTTATTATTTTATATGGTCCTTCCACATTTTCTAACCATACTTCATTTCTTACGCCATTTACTACTATTGGGGTATAGTTTTCTTTAGTAACTAAGAAATGCACTAACTTCATGACAATTTCATCTTTTTTATCCATACTAATTGAACTCATTTTAACCACCTTCTATTATTTTATTATACTTCATATAATTAGTAAAGGAGTATTTATGACCGCTATTACTATTATATTATTTGTTCTTAGTTTTGCTTTACTCAACTTTTCTTTAATATCTACTTTCTACCATAATAGAATTACTAATGATACTATTTATTTTATCTTAAGTAACTCTATTACTTTAGTTAGTATTTTATTATTTTACTACTACTTTAATGATTATTATTTATCTTTAATATTTAGTATTTTTTATTTTATGAATAATACTTGTCTTGCTATTGAACTTAAAAAAGTTAATATTAAATACTTTTTCTTTAGTATTCCTTATCTATTATTTAATATCTATTTTTTGTATCTATTAACTTTTAAATTATAGGGTATTTTGTTCTCCTGTTTCTTCATTATTTAACTTATCTAAAAAGTCTTGAAAATACTTTGGAACATCTCTTTTAAAATACATTTTTTCTTTAGTTATGGGGTGAATAAACTCCATACTATAAGAATGTAAGAATTGCCCAAAGTCACCCGTACTTTTATTTGCATACACAGGATCATTGTAAACAGGATAGCCAATATATTTCGTATGAACTCTTATTTGATGAGTTCTTCCGGTTTCTAGTCTGGCTTTTACTAAAGTAAATCCGGCTTTATATCTTTTTAAAACTTCTAAATGAGTAACGGCTCTTTTACTGTTATTAGGCGTTACGGTCATTCTCAAACGATTTTTTTCATCCCGACCGATAGGAGCATCAATGGTGGCTGTATCATGAGGAAATACTCCACACAAAAGGGCTATATATTCTCTTTTGATACTATGTTCTTTAAAATACTCTCCTAATATTTCATGGGCTTTATTAGTCTTAGCCACCATAATAAGTCCGGAAGTATCTTTATCAATACGATGCACTATTCCCAACCTTTCGACCCCATTTATATCTGATAATTTATCGGTATAATTTTTTAAGGCATTAACAAGAGTATGATCTTTATTACCATTACCTGGATGGACGACCATACCACTGGGTTTATTAACAATAATAATATCATCATCTTCATACACTATATCTAAAGGATAATCCCAAGGGGTAATATCATCAGTATCAGTTTTAATATTATTAATCGTAATTTTATCTCCACATTTTACTTTATAACTAGGTTTTATTTTCTTATCATTAACTAAAACTTCACCATTTTTAATTAAATTTAAAATTAAGTTTCTTGAATAATCCGTATTATCGGCAAGATACTTATCTATTCTTACATCATTTACATCTACAATCATTTTTTATCCCCCAAACTCATTATTAAAATCATTATGATTATTCCTAAAGTAATACAGATATCGGCTAAATTAAAGATAGGAAAACTATATTGTCCTAAAAAGATTTCAAAATAATCAATAACGAAACCTCTAAATATCCTATCTATTAAGTTTCCTAAAATACCGCCTAAGATTACTCCGAATAATATATCATACTTTTTAGCCTTTGGTAAATCTTTTCTTAAATTAAATAAAAAATATATTAAAATAATACTAAATAATAAGATTAAATATCTTTTATTTTCTAGGAAACTAAAGGCTACGCCATAATTATAGACTTTATGAATATTAAATAAATCAGGAATTACTTCTCTAAATAATACTTGTTTATCTATAAAAAATTTAATTATTTGATCTAATAAGGCTACTAAAATACTTATTATAATACTTGTTTTCATAACATCACTTGTTTATTATATCATAATATCAACTAAAATAACATCTTCCCCAATTCTTTTTATTTGTTTAAAAGTAATCGTCGTTTCGTTGTCTTTATTAAATAAGTTATTTAAACTCCCTCTTTTTTCAATACTTAGATATTCAATGATTCCCGTATCATTTATTACCGCATCAATTATTCGCCCAATTTTTTTACCATCATTAATATTAACGACATCTTTAGTCTGTAAATCTGATAAATGCATAATATCACCTAATTAATTATATTGCTGAATTATCTATTTTTTGTTAAAATATTTATAGAAAGGACGATTAATATGTACGATTACGCTTATAAAACAAGTGTTGGTGGCTTTTATACTTTTAAATTAGTTGCATTTATAATTGCTATTGCTGCTACTATCATTATTTATACTGTTTTTATGGATAAACGTAACAAAGATACTTATAGTAATCCTTTAAAGAAATTATTTGATTACTTACATTTTAATAAGTTCTTTATGGAACCTATTTTAAAGATTACTTATATCTTTTGTAGTTTATATGTAACTATTACAGCTTTTGGCTATATTGGTACTTCCTTCTTATTATTCTTTTTACTTTTAATCTTGGGAAATGTTATTTTAAGAATGGTTTTCGAAGGCCTAATGGTTATCTATAAAATTTATCTAAATTTAAATGAGATAAATAAGAAAATGAAATAATTATTTGATAATATGACGAAGAGTGCTAATAGCACTTTTTTCAATTCTCGAAACTTGGGCTTGACTAATATTTAAAGTGGCCGCTATTTCTTCTTGCGTTTTCCCCATAACATACCTGTCCTCTAAAATTATTTGTTCGCGTTGTTTTAAACTAGTTAGGGCTTTTCTTAAAGTAAGTAATAAATCTTTATCTTTATCGAAACTCTTATCGGCAAGTTTATCACATAAATAAATGGTATCGCCTCCGTCATTATAAATTGGTTCAAAAATACTTACCGGCGCTACTAAGGAGTCCATCGCTCCTTTTATATCATATAAACTAAGATTTAAAGCCTTACCAATATCTTGCCAAGAAGGTTCTCTATCATGTTCTTTTAAATACTCTTCTTTAAATTTTAAAATCCGATAAGCATTATCTTTAATCCCTCTACTAACTCTTAAGGAAGTATTATCTCTAATATATCTTCTAATTTCTCCCATAATAAGAGGTACAGCGTAAGTTGAAAATAGACAATTATAGTTAATATCAAAATTATCTACGGCTTTTATAAGGCCTACACAACCGATTTGAAATAAATCATCAACATTATACTTACTTTTATCAAAACGTTGGACTATGGATAAAACAAGGCGTAAATTACCATTGACTAAGGCATCTTTACATAAAGTATTTCCTTCATGCATTTTAATAAATAATTCTTTCATTTCTTCATTAGTTAGTGTTTTTAGACTACTCGTTTTAATACCTGCAATATCTACTTTATATCTTCCCATAACATCACCTAACCAAATTATGGAAATTTTTCTAAGGTTTTATACATTTAAAATTAAAGAACCTAAAAAAAGTTATAAAACGTTTAATTTTACAACTTTCTAACCAGCCTTTTTTGAGCAGCCGTATCTATCATGATTCGTATGTTCTTTTCATATTGGCTATACTCTTCAACATTAGCCTTAACATCTTCGGTAATCTTTTCATCATCCAAATTTGTATCTAATATTTCTTCAATCTTTTTATCAATTGAATTTTTAAGTTGTTGTTCTAAATGGTTTTGCTTATTATCAGAAACTTGCTTTTCATTATTAGCCTCTTGTATTTTTACCATTTCTTCAATTTTTAAGTAAGCATTTAACTGTATTTTAGCAAGTCTAGAGTAGCACTCTTGGCGTTTAAAAAATGCTAAATCTAAGTCATGGGTTTCTTCGGGACTAATTTTTGCGTAGGTGTAAGTTATTTCTCTAATTTGGGCTAAATCACTTTGATAGCCAGGATACTTAGCAGCAATAATATAATCGATAAGATTATTAACATAGTTTAAAAACAAATTTTCTTCTTTGCTATCAGAAACATTAATATAGGTTCTGGTTTTATTTATTTCAGCCTCTAACGTTTTTTTGATTTCTTCAATGCGTTTAGAAGCCTTTTCATCATTATTTTTTTCTACTATGGCGGTAATTACTGCTGATATAGGAAATGATGAAAAAAGCCAAGCAATGGTAAGAGCAAATTTAACTGCGGGCTTTGTTTTTGAACTGTAAAGAAAAAGGGAATTATATCTATGTCTGTACCAAAATTCATTTTTTAAAACATTATTATAACAAATTAAGGCTTCTTCTTTGGTAGAACAATATCCTTTTATTAGAAAATTTTCAACAACATGCCATTCTTCAACAGTACAATTATTTCCGGCGTGAGTACCAAGTAAATCAAGTTCTGTTACCAATTCCATATTAAATCACTTCTTTCTATTTAAAGTTAGCCCTTGTCCTTTATCACTAAAATCACTAGTAAAATCTATATCATATTTGGGGTTATCATCGATATTTAAAGTATCCAATTTTCTATCAACAATATTTTGAATCTGATAATTAATTTCTTTACTCCTTTGATAAAACTTTATTTTATTTTCAATATCAAGGTCCATAATTTTTTTAAATATTGCTACTTTTTCGGCTACGGTTAATATTTTTTTAGACTTAATATCTTTAACATATTGATGTGCAATATTTTGTAATTCATATAAATCACTTTGGTAGCCGGGATATTTTACTTGGGCGATTGTATCTAAAGTACTAGAAATTTCTCTGATGATTTCATCATCTCTTTGATAAATATCTTTTACTTGTTCTTTTAATTGATTTTCAAGTTCAGATAAAATAGTTTTTGCCTCTTTATGCTTTTTAATACTAATTATTTTATTGACCACTCTATAAAGAAT
>CAKOSD010000042.1 GCA_934101745.1 uncultured Bacilli bacterium
GAGTAAAAATGCTGTTGAACTTGATAATATGAATTCTTATGAACGACGTATTATCCACAATGCCCTAAAAGATGAAAAAGAAATATCAACTGTTTCTGTTGGTGAAGAACCTAATCGTCATATTGTAATTAAGTTTATTGAAAAGAAGGAAGACTAGTTCTTCTTTTTTCATACTTTAAGTAAAATACCATTTAGAAAAATTATCTATCATTTAATCTTTATGTTATAATACAATTTATTCTAAATATTTAATATAAAATTAGAAAAAATTGTGATATCATTTAAGCAGTCAGAAAAAATTTAAGAAAGAGGGATATTTATGGAAGATACAATTGTTGCTATATCAACAGCCCGTGGCATCGGTGCTATTTCAATTATAAGATTAAGCGGACAAAACGCCTTAGATATTGTAAGTTCAATTTTTAAAGGCAAAAATCTAAAAACCGTAGCCAGTCATACCATTAACCATGGCTATATTGTAGATAAAAATGGAAGTATTATAGATGAGGTTTTAGTATCAGTCATGCTTGCACCTAAAACTTATACGATGGAAGATATAGTTGAAATTAATACACACGGGGGAATTGCCTCTACTAATAAGGTTTTAGAATTGTGTCTTGTAAATGGGGCTCGTCTTGCCCAACCGGGGGAATTTACTAAAAGAGCCTTCTTAAATGGGCGTATTGATTTAACCGAAGCTGAGGCTATCGAAGATGTTATCAACTCCTCAACCGATAAATCTTTAAGACTATCCATGAATCAATTAACCGGATCCTTAAAAAATCTAATTACCGAAATTAGAAAAGATATCATGAGTTTAGTTGCTAATATTGAAGTAAATATTGACTATCCTGAATATGAAGATGCCGAAGATATTACTTTACAAAAGTTAAAAGAAAAGTTGCTCCCTATTAAAAGTAAACTAGAAGAACTATTAAAAAACTCTAATGATGCTAAAATTATCAAAGATGGTATTAATATTTGTATGATTGGGCGCCCTAATGTCGGTAAATCTAGTCTTTTAAATGCTTTCTTGGAAGAAGATAAGGCTATCGTTACCGATATTGCTGGGACTACACGAGATATTGTCGAAGGCGAAACTATCATTAATGGTATTAAAATAAATTTTTTAGATACTGCCGGTATCCGAAAAACCGCTAATGTTGTAGAAAAAATAGGTGTTGATAAAAGTAAAAAAATCATTAACACTGCTGATTTAATAATCTTAGTTTTGAATAATAATGAAAAATTAACTCTTGATGATTTCGAACTATTAGAACTTGTTAAAGATAAAAATTATATTATTTTTATTAATAAAAATGACTTACCTTCTAAAATAGACTTAGAAATCTCTAAATATAACAATATTGTTTATGGTAATACTTTAACAACAACCGGTATTAAAGAGTTAAAAGAAATGATAACTACCCTCTTTAATTTAGAAAAAATTAGTACTAATGATGCAACATATATTACCAATGCTCGTCATAAAGCCCTTATTGAAATTGCTCTAAACTATTTAAATTCTGCTTTAGAAAATATCGCAAATGGTTATTCTGTTGATATGTTAGAAATCGATATTCGTGCTTGTTGGGATACTTTAGGTGAAATTATTGGGGCAACTTATAAAGATGAATTATTAGATGAATTATTTAGTAATTTTTGTTTAGGAAAGTAGATGAATTTTATGGAAAAAGAATATGAAATAATTGTTGTTGGTGGTGGTCATGCGGGTTGCGAGGCTTCTCATATAGCCGCTTTTAAAGGACATAAAACTGCTTTAATCACCATGAATCTAAAAAATATCGCTGATATGCCCTGCAATCCTTCCATTGGCGGAACGGCTAAAGGTATTATTGTTCGCGAAATAGATGCCTTAGGTGGCTTAATGGGCCGTGTGGCAGATCGAACTCACTTTCAAATTAAAATGTTAAATAGTGGCAAAGGACCTGCCGTTCGTAGTTTACGTGCGCAGGCCGATAAAGTAACCTATCCTAAAGAGATGTTAAGAGAACTAAAAAATACTCCTAATCTTGATATAATCGAAGGCATGGTAGAAGACTTAGTTATCGAAGATAATAAAATCAAAGGGGTTATTTTAGAAACTGGCGAAATCATTAAATGTCAAGCCTTGATATTAACGACCGGTACTTACTTAAGAGGTAGCATTTTATGCGGGGCCGAAAAACATAATGGTGGCCCTCATGGTGAAAGACGCAGTGAATATCTAAGTACCAATATGAAAAAATATGGATTTCAAATTCAAAGATTAAAGACCGGAACTCCACAAAGAATTAAAGCCTCATCAATTGATTTTTCTAAAATGCATCCTGAATGTGGTGATGATACATATTGGACCTTCTCTAATGATTACCCTGCAACCTATGATATAAATAAACAACAAAAATGCTATCTTTTATATACTACCCTCGAAACCAAGAAAATAATTGAAGACAATTTAGACAAATCAAGTATGTACGGTGGTTATGTCGAAGGCGTTGGACCTAGATATTGTCCTTCTATTGAAGACAAAGTAGTTCGTTTTCACGATAAAGATCGTCATCAATTATTCTTAGAACCAGAATCTTTATATTATGATGATTGGTATTTACAAGGTTTTTCTACTTCAATGCCTCATGATATTCAAGAACAAATGGTTCATTCCCTACCTGGTCTTGAGAATGCTGTAATTTCAAAATATGCCTATGCCATCGAATATGATGCCATTAATCCTTTACAAATAAAACCTTCTTTAGAATCCAAAGTAATAGATGGGATTTTTACCGCTGGTCAGATAAATGGTACTAGTGGTTATGAAGAAGCCGCTGGTCAAGGAATTGTGGCTGGTATTAATGCCGCTTTAAAATTAGAACAACAAGACCCTTTGATTTTAAAAAGAAATGAGGCTTATATCGGCGTATTAATTGACGATTTAGTAACCAAAGGCACTAACGAACCTTATAGAATGCTTACTTCTCGTGCTGAATTTCGACTAATTTTAAGACATGATAACGCGGATTTGCGTCTTCGTCCTCTTGCTAATCAAGTAAATTCCATTACTAAAGAGCAATATTATAATTTTATCACTAAACAAAAAGATATCGAGGCTTTAACCACATTTTTAAAAAATACTAAATTAAAATTAAACGAAGAAGTAAAAACTATTTTTCTGGAAAATAATATTCCAGTACCTAATTATTCAATGAGTTTTTACGATTTATTAAAGCGTCCCGAAATAAACTTGGCATTTTTATCAAAATTAACTGATATAAATTATAACGACGCTGTTAAAGAACAAGTCGAAATTAGTACTAAATATGAAGGATATATCGCTAAAACTTATAAAGAAGTAGAAAAAATGCTAAAACTAGAAAGTAAAGAAATACCTAGTGATTTAGATTATGATAAAGTTGTTAATTTGGCTAGTGAGGCTCGTCAAAAATTAAAGAAAGTAGCCCCTAAAACTATTGCTCAAGCAATGCGAATTAGTGGTGTTAATCCTGCTGATATTTCTATTTTATCCATTTATTTACGAAAGGAATATAATCGCCATGACTAAAGATGACTTCTTATTAGAAGTAAATAAACTAGGAATTAGTTTAAATGATAATCAAATTGCAGATTTAGATAATTATGCTAAATTTTTATTAGAATATAATGAACATACCAATCTTACTGCCATCAAAACGATAACCGATGTCTATTTAAAACATTTCTACGATTCCCTAACTATTATAAAAAATGTTGATTTAAATAAAGTTACAACTTTATTAGATATTGGTACTGGGGCTGGTTTTCCCGGAATGATTTTAAAAATTTGTTATCCTAATTTAAAAATAACACTTCTAGATTCTAATAATAAAAAAATAGCCTTTTTAAAAGAATTATCTGAAAAACTAAATATAAATGTGGAAATTATTTATGATAGAGCGGAAGTTTTTGTTCAAAATCGTCGAGAATATTATGATATTGTAACTTCCCGCGCTGTTGCTGATCTTAGTATTTTAAGTGAACTTGCTATTCCTTATCTTAAGGTTGGCGGTAATTTTATTGCCATGAAAGCAAATTATCAAGAAGAATTGAATGATGCCCAAAATATTTTACAAAAATTAGATTCTAAAGTAACTAAAATTACTGAATTTACTCTTCCTAAAACAGATATGAACCGTGTAATTATCACTATAAATAAAGAAAAAATAACTAATAAAAAATATCCTCGTAGTTATAATACAATCAAGAAGGACGCACAAATTAAGTTGCAAAAACGCCAATAATAATGTATGATAAATATAGACTATAATAGTAAAGGGGCCACAAAAAATATGAAAATGGAAGATAATGTTTTACAAGTAAGTGTTGATGATATTATACCTAATCGTTTCCAACCACGATTAGCCTTTGATGAGCAAGGTCTAAAAGAACTCTCTTCATCTATAAAAGAACATGGTATTATTCAGCCTCTTGTTTTAAGAAAATTAGGAAGTAAATATGAAATAATTGCTGGTGAAAGGCGTTACAAAGCCTCGATTATGGCTGGTCTTACTACAGTTCCTGCGGTAATTTCCAATATTGATGATAATTCCTCTGCCGAAATAGCCCTTGTTGAAAATATTCAAAGAAGAAATCTAACCCCAATTGAAGAAGCCCGCAGTTATAAAAATCTTTTGGATAAAGGTTATACTCAAGAACAATTAGCCCAAAAAATGGGAATATCCCAAAGTTCAGTTGCTAATAAATTGCGTCTTTTAAACTTAGATGAAAGTGTTCAACAAGCCTTACTTGAAGGTAAAATTAGTGAAAGACACGCTAGAAGTCTATTAGTTTTAAATGATGCTGAAAAAGAAAAAGAGTGGCTAAACCGAATAATTACTGAGCGTCTTACTGTTCGTCAATTAGACCAAGAGTTAAAAAAATTAAAAGAATCTGAAAATAAATCTGATATTCCTTTGGTAGATTTAAGTTTTAACGCTGAAGATATTAAAAATAACTCTTTTGATATTAATAAAAATTCAAATAAAATTTCAAAAACTGACGATATTTTAAAAGATTATAGCGAAAACCCAGATGATACCGAAAATAATGGCGGAAAAATTTTAGAGAAACCTAATGTCGAAATAATTGATACTTTATCGGAACCAATTTCTAATAACAGTGATATTTTGACTAATCCGTATGAAGTACCTAATAAAACCACGTTCTTCGAAACTTTAGAACCTCTAGCGCCCGAGGAACAAGCCAAACAAAATGTTGGTAACAAAGGTTATTTCTCTTTTAACTTTGATCAACCAGAAGAACCTACTCCGGTAAAGAAAGATTTAGAAGTTTTAAAACCCGAAGCTTCTCCAACTGATAATTCATCTCAAGAATTATTAAGTGAATCTCCTATTAACTCAAGTTATCCTAATTCTAATTCATCCGGTGATAGTTTTAATAATAATTTTGCCAGTGGTCTTAATCCTAACAACAAATTCTTTACACCTCTTAATAATAACCAAAATGTTAATAATCAAAGCTTATCTAGTAATTTAAATAAACCTGATGAAGAAGAATTGTTTGATCCTATGAGTCTTTTAGGTGATTTAACTAATGATACTCCTTCAAATAATACTGAAGATTTAGCAGTCGCTAAAAAAGATATCGAAGATGTTATTAATAATTTGAAATTACAAGGTTTTAAAGTAAATTATTCTTTTGAAAATAAAGAGAATGGTTGTAAAATAACTATTGATATTGACTAAAGATTTAAAAATTACTAATAATCTTAACTTAAGAGCACAATCTTTATAAATTAATTAATATAAGTGTAGTTTATACTATGCTTTTTATTTTGGCTGTTTTATCTCCCTAAATTAATTCTAATACGATGATTAATTAAAAAAACTTCACTTATAATTTAAAAGTGAAATCTAATAACAAATAAGTAATTATCATTTAATTTTCTAATTTTTCTTTACTATCATCAGACTCATTACTAACAACAATCTCACTACCTTTTACATAATAATAGATAAAAGATTTATTAACATCAGTAACATCTTTTCCAGTAACTGCATCCCTAGGAATCCCCACAACATTCTCTGGTTTTTCATACCAATTATCTTCTTTATCTTTAAGATAATCCTCAACAGTATCTACCCAGATATTTTTACCGATAATACTGTTAGAAACTTTCATTTCCCGATTATCATCATATCCATTCCATACTAACATTAAAACATCAGGATTATAACCAATCATCCAACAATCAGTATTGGTTGTCCCTGTTTTCATGGCATATTTTCTACTAATCTTGGAGGCTAGACTAATTATAGTAGGATTATTGTAATCGCGAAAAGCACTATCATAAGTAGCCGTTAATAAATTATTTAAAATATAAGTATAACTTGAATTTAAAACTTGTGTACTATTATCTTTTTTCTCATATAAAATATTTCCGTTTATATCTGTTACTTTGCGAATAAATGTTAAATCTTTTTTATATCCCCCACTAGCCAAAGTAGTGTAAGCATTTGCAAAATCTAGCATAGATAATTCCACTGTTCCTAGAGGAAGGGAGGCGATACTGGGTAAATCTTCTTTAATTCCCATTCTATGGGAAATATTTACCAAACTATCTGTTCCTAAAAACAAATGAGTTTTAACAGCATAAATATTATCAGAATAACTTAAAGCGGCCGCCATTGTGATTTCTTTATTAGCATATTTTTGATTAAAATTTTTTGGAGAATAGGTATCATTTTGAGAGAATACAAAAGTTGTTTCCTGACTTAAAAAAGTTGACGATGCAGTCATCCCGTTTTCTAAGGCCGCATAATAAAGAAGGGGTTTCATAGTACTTCCTACCTGTCTTTTCATTGTATAAGCCCGGTTATATTGACTTTTAGTATAATCTTTTCCGCCAGTTAACGCCATAATATTGCCTGTTTTAGGATCAATAATAACACTTGCTACTTGCAATTCTTTATCAGTAATGTTTTTATTAATACTGTTTTCTAAAGCCATCTGGACTTTTTTGTCAAAAGAAGTATATATTTTTAAACCGCCCGTATCTATTAAGGAAGTGGGAATACTACTAATGCCCTCTAGTTCTTTCATAACTAAATCTTGATAATACATAATAGTATTAGAATTATTTTCAGTTCTTTTCCCATATATTTCTAGTCTTTCTTTAAAAAGATTGTCTTTTGTCTTTTCATCAATTTTTTTATTGTTAACCATCGCAGTTGCTACTACTTTGGCTCTTTTAATAGCATTATCATAATTACTCAAAGGATTATAATAACTAGGCCCCTTAGGAATACCTGATAAAATAATACTTTCTTCCAAGGTTAAATCCTTAGCCTGTTTATTAAAGTAAAAACTAGCAGCATCTTCAATGCCATAATTACCTTGACCAAAATTTATGGTATTAATATACCCTTCTAAAATATCATCTTTGGAATAATGAACTTCTAATTTTAGTGTTAACCAAGCCTCTTCTAATTTTCGTTCCCAAGTCTTATCAAAGTCTAAAAATAAGTTTTTAACATATTGTTGCGATATCGTGGAGGCTCCACCCACTATTGTTCTCTTTTTAACATTTAAAAATAAGGTTTTTAAAATTCTTAAATAATCAAAACCATTGTGTTTATAAAAATTTTTATCTTCTGTACTTATAATAGCATCAATAAAATAAGGAGATACATCACTTAAATCTACCCATTTAGAATTACCACTTCCCTGAAATACTAGCGAATTATCATTATCATAAATATAATATTGACCAGTACTTCTAATATCTAAAACCGGCGCAAAATACGCGCAAATATACAAACTAATAAGGCCGAAAATTCCTAAAATACTGAAGATAATTCCTAGTTTTAATGTCTTTTTAATAAACTTCATACCCTCACCCTTTTTATTATGTAAAAAAATATTTAATTTATGTAG
>CAKOSD010000043.1 GCA_934101745.1 uncultured Bacilli bacterium
GTAGTATTAACCGCTTGGATGCTAGGATTACCAAGATAGAAAATAAAGCCCAAATGACTACGGATGAGATTACCAATAATCTTTATATGGTCTAATTAACTAATTATTTTAAACTTAAGCCTGTCGTTTAAGTTTTTTTATTATCTTATTTAAAAGGTTTTTACCTAGTACTTCATCTAGTAATCCCATTTTATAGGCGATACCCCCATAAATTAGAACGCCAATTATCGCATAAAATATAATAATCAAAACGGCACTTAATCTACTAGTAGCGGTAAATGGGATAATATTTTTTAAAACAAATATAATAGCAAACATACTTAAAGAAGGTACGAGGATTTTTACAATAGTTTTTAAAGAATCTTTATAATTAATTTGCTTTTCTTCTTTTTTTATTACCATTAAGTTAATAAATACCGATAACATATAGCCAATTATACTAGATACTAAAGGGCCAATGTAAGCCGGAAGACCAACAAATTTAAGTAAATACATTAACGGTATATCTAGGATAGCATTACTTAAAAGACCACAAATAGTTGCAATATAAACAGTCTTATATTTATTTAAAGACTGCATAATACTTGAAGTTATCATGTAAAAATTTAGGGAAACTGCTACAAAAACCGAAACGCTTAAGATAGAGGCTCCTATATCGCTGGCACCGTAAAATACTTGCCATACTTCTTTTGATAATAAAGATAAACCAATAGCCATAGGTAAAGATACAAAAGCAATGATTTTAAAGGCAGCATTAATTTTATTATTAACATCATCCCATTTTTTTAGGGTATAAGCATGGACAATGGAAGGAATTAGACTAATAGTCATACCCATGGCAATACTTATTACGATCATATTAATTTTACCAGCCCAAGTAGAAATTGATGAGGAGATAAATTCAATATCACTAGTAGCATACCCCATTAATTCAAGACCTCTTAGAACTAAAATCATATCGACAAAACTATATAGAGATGACACCGAATTAATTATAACATAAGGAATAGCATAACTAGCCAGTTTTTTGGTAATCTCTTTATTAGTAATTTTATCTTTTTTCTTTTGTTCAGTAAGTCCTAATTCTTTTTGATTTTTATTCATCTTATGCTTAACATAAAAATAACTTACTAGTCCCCCAAAGAAGGCGCCACTTAGGGCTATCATAACCCCCACTACATAACTTAAATGAAATACTTTAATTGCTAAGAAACTGCCCACAATAATTACTAAAATACGCACTACTTGTTCTAAAACATTACTAATACTAGAAATATTAATAACATTATGGCCTTGTAAGTAACCCTTAGCCACACTTAAATAAGGAATTACTAAAATGGCTAAAGATACTGTTCTAATAACGGCGGTTATAGCCTCTTTGGTATTGCCTCCAGTTAAATCTCCAATAATAAAAGATGCTATCGGATAAGCAAAGAAAAACAAAATAATAAAGATAGCAACCGAAATAAAACGCATTATTTTAATGGCTATCTCATAAGCCCTTTTCTTGGCATCATACATTTTTAAAGTATGAAATTCATTAGTTATTTTAGAAATAGCAATCGGTAGTCCAACGGTTGAAATATCTAAAAAGATATTATAAATATTATACGCATAACTATATAAGGCTGCACCGGTTGTTCCAACAATCGCATAAAAAGGAATTACATAAAGCATTCCCATTATTTTAACAAGCACTATTGCCAGTGTTGCAATAAACGTCCCCTCTATAAATGAACTTTTCTTCAAAGTCGACCACTTCCTTAACATGTATAAACCACCATAGCCGAGTAACAATAAATCTGTTCTTCCCCAAACATAGCAGTTGCAACTGAATACTTGATATCAATTATATCATAAGTCCCAGAATCAAGAAACATATTAATTTCACTTTCTAAATCTTTTTCATGTTCACAGTCAAATACTTTAACTTTCATCTAGTATCACCCAATTTTATGATACTTCTTATTTTCCATATATTTTGTCGGATTATGGCACTTCTTAAAAATAATGTTGATTTATAGAATTATCTTAAAATATTTTTCATATTTTTTATTAATTCTTTAGAGTTATATTCTTCTTTTCTAAATTGAACACTTATTACTTTTTCATAATCATCTATTTCTAAAATACAGTTAGTACCATTACCTAGTATTCTTAGGCATACTTCGTTCGTAAATATGTTTAAATAAGATTGCCAGTCTTCTTTTAAATTGATACTACTTATTAAAGCATCTCTTTCTTGCATATAATCATAAAGTTTTAAATACATTTTCTTATCAAGTTTTAAAAATATTTGCTTAAAGGTATCATTAAATTTTTCTATATAACTTATCCCCAAATTATTTAGAATTTTATAAAATTTTTTATCAAATTCATCATCAATATAGCAAACCATCTTATCTATATTTAGTAACGCGAGTATTTTATTTATTTTATCTTTATCAATTTGATTATAATTAAGTGATATTTTAGATATTTTTTTATCTTTCTTTATTAACTTTATCCTTATTCCTAAAACTCCATACTTTTTTTGCTTTTCTTGGCTATAGTATTGTTCTAAAGTACCAAGTAATTCCTCTTTAGTAAGACTTTTAGCGGCTAGTTCTTCTATTTTTAAATTATCAATCATTTCTTCGAAGTTATTAAATTTTAAAATTTCTACTACTTCAGTTAAAAAGTATTCTTTTAAATCGGGTTCTTTATAAAATTTAATTTTATCGCCTACTTTAATATCTTTTCTTTTTTCATCATTTAATCTTATTTCTATTCTTTTAGTACCTTTAAGCATAAAGTCATAATATGCCGGTTGTAGTTTCATTTCATATATCATTCTAATCTAATCTCCTTTGTTAGATTTAGTATAAAATAAAAAATTAGAATAGTCTAACTCTAATTTTTATTAATACTTTAATTTTTTCTAAATTCATAATCATCAGTAGGTAATTTAGCCCCACTGGCTTTTAAAAGTTCATACTCATCTTTACAATATATTTAGAATAAAACTTTTCATTTTCTTTATATAATTCTGCCACTTTGTAGTCATTACTACTTCCTCTGTTATTCCAGTATAAGTAAACTTTATCTTTATTCATTAGCATTTTTTATCACCTTTTTTATTATTACTTTTGATAAATTAATTATAGATGGAAAGCAACATTATATCAACTATCATTTTTTTAAGAAATCATATATGGGTTAGAAATTGAACCGTCACCTATTGTTAATAAGCCAGCCTTTAAATTAATAACAGGCTTGACACCATGAGCAAAATAGACATCATCATATCTTCCATCTATTGCACCTTCATCGCTTATTCTTCTAGCATTGGCACTTCCTCCAATATCAAAATCCATTGGTGTCATCGTCCATATATAAGTATCAGTATATAAGTAGTAATGCTTATTAATTGATGAATAACCACCAGCCAATGATACTTCATCAACCGATAAAATTCCAATGGGATATTTTAAGTCACCGTTACCTATCTTTGAATTGCTAGTGGTAAAAGCGTCATTTTTCTGTACGCATTTAATCGTTGCGATTGTTTTATTAAAAAGCCAAAGGTAAGAAGTTGCTTCAGTTCCATAACCTAAATTAGTATAATTATCCGGTTTATAATTTGATATTTGTCTATTATTACAAAATATATTATCGGACAGATATTTCTCATTGACTTCTTTTTTTAGATTATTTTCATACCAACTATCAACATATTCCTTTATTGTTGAATCGTTAATGTTGGCGTGAGTTTCTTCATAAGTTGAGGCCCCTGGCGTTCCATACATATAGCCAACATAAGCATTGTCATTGTGTTTTTCATTAAAAGGACTAGTTCCGATTATTCTGTCTTCACTTGCCTCCCCATTGGCATGAGCCGTTGTCCCATCATATATCATTCTTATCGAACCATCGCCATTAATTCTTATTATACGCCAGTAAAAGTTAGCAAAATAAACATAATTATTCTGGACATTACCTCGAAAATAATAAGAATTTCCATAATTATCTTGGGCACTACAAAGTAGTGAATTTTCAGATTCGGCACTGGTTACATTAACCGAGCCATCACTATTAACAGTTGGACACTTACCACTTGTATCAACTAAGGTTATAGTATCTGCTAATCTAATTCCCTTTTTAAAATAAACATTACATTTTGATTTCTTAGGCATATTTTTAACTAATAATCCCCAGTCATCATAATTCCACTCACCAACGGCCTCATTATCACAGACTATTTTTTCAACAACATAGCCATCATCTTTACTAGGTATATTACTTGCATATTCTCCATCTATGTAGGCACCAACCAAACTAGAATTATCATTTTTTAAATAACTAAAATCAAAACAACCTATCATCAAAATTATTAAACACAATAAAAAAGAACTTTTCTTAAACATACTTATTTCATCCTTCTATCTAAAATCATTACACTATATTTTAAGTTTTAAGTTAAGTTACACAAATTGTGTAACTTACTAAATGTATTACATTTTTATAAAATCCATATAGAAGGAGAAACATTATGTCAGAATTTTGCTTACCCAATTTAGAAGATGAAAAATCAACTTTAAAAACTATTAGAATAAAATTATCTACCCTAAAGAAAATAGAAGAATTATCTAAAACCACTAACATATCTGTTAATAGATTACTTAATGAATGTATCGAGTATGCTCTTAAAAATTTAAAGAAAGAAGACTTAAATAAAAAGTAAGGCTTCTTTTTTTAAGCAAATAATAAAAAATACTTGCTTGCGCAATGAAACTAGTGTAATATATCCTATATCTTATAAACATAATAAGTCTTAATAGTTATTTTCATTATTATATATGGGCTTAAGAACACTAAAAAAGAACTACTCTTCTTGTTTATTTAAAATGAAAAGTAATCCTATATAAATACTAACATTTGGCATATTTAAAATATGACCAGTAACTAAGGATATCATAATACTTAGAATAAATGTAAATAAATATATGCCTTTTAATTTAGGCCCTTTAATATTTTTAAAACATAAATAACCATATATTAGAATTCCAATAATACCAATAGAAAAGAAAATGTCAAATATATCTATTTCTATTCCTTTAAAAGTATTAACATAACTCTTACCTAGTCCCATTAAGATGTTTATTAAAGGACTATGTAAATATAAATTACTAACTTTACTTAGTATTTCTAATCGTCCACTAAAGACTAACTTATCTAAGCCATTTAAACTAAAGATATTACTTAGATTAAAGCCATAATAGTTTATTGCTCTGATTATATTTTTAGTAACAGCCATTTTAGGCAGTATTAATATAACGCCAATAACCAATAAAATTAAGAAAGTCCAAGTAAGATATTTTTTCTTGCTATCTAACTTTTTATAAACAGGACGTAAATATTTAATAAGAAAATAAATACTAACTATAATACTTCCTAAGATTAAAGTTTTAGTGCCTACTAAATAAATGCATAAAAGTAATTCAATAAAAGTTAACCCGATTAAAAAGTAACTCTTTTTTCTAAATAGATACTCTATTACTAAGGGTAACATAATAACTAAGATATTACTTATTTCGTTTCCCCCATAAAACAAACCATAAAAGCCATTTTTTCCTTCATAAAAATTACCTGCATAATTACCATATTTAAAAAGATAAGGAATTATAATTAAATTTAAATAAATTAAATATGTAATCATAATTATTTTTAGATTAAAATACTTCTTGTCAATATCAACTTTATGCATAAAAATAGTTATAACGGGGAGATAAAAAATCGTTAAAATGGTATTTAAACTACTACTTAGACCATTGTTTAACCAAAACACCTGACAGCCTAAATAAATTAGAAAATAAATAAGTAAAAACCATATATCTTTTCTTTTATCTTTAGTAAATAAAAGATATAAAATTATTAAACCAAAAGTAAGTGTTCTTAAAACACTAGAAATACTAAGAAAGTTAAAACTATATCTTATTTGTAAATAAGTTAAGGCATCCATTAGGGGTTGCATAATAATTAATATCATTAAGAGAAAAGAAATAACTTTAGAAAATTTATCTTTTTTAATATTATTTTTATTAATTTTCTTTCTTTGGCTTTTCATCTAATAATTGCTCCCATGTTTTAATTACTGCTTCTTTAGTATATTTTTTAGCCGAAGTATAAGCATTGGTTCCCATTTTTTTTAGTTTATCAGGATTATTAAGTAGTTCAATTATTTTATCGGCCATTTCAAATTCATTACGATTATTGATTAAATAACCATTATAACCATCTTGAATTAAATCTCGGGCCCCTTCGGCTGAGGAAAATGCCACTACTGGTAACCCATGACTCATAGCCTCTAACATAACAAGACCAAAGGATTCCGAATGACTAGTCATAATATAAAGACACGATTTATCATATAACTTGTCAATATCTTCTTGGAATAAATACCCCGGCATCTTAACTTTACCAGATAAATCATTTTTAACTATTGTCTCAAAAAGACTATCTTTTTCTTTACCATCGCCTACTAAAGTTAATGAAGTACCTTGCGTTTTTAAATTAACTAACTTATAGACTTTTATTAAATCAGCAAAGCCTTTAACTTTTTCTAGCCTACCAACGGCTATTAAGTTCTTATTATCATACTTAGTAGTCGTTTTACTAACATCATCAATATAATTAGGAATATACCTAACTTGACATCTTAATCCTAATTTAGAGAATTCTTTTTGATAAAATGCTTGCAATTCACTATTTACCATAACAACATCATCAAGATACTTACAAGATCTAATAAACTCTTTTATTTCTTTTTTAGTATGATTATTGTAATTGTGTTCCCAACCTATGGCTCTAACGCCCTTGTTTTTATATTCACCTAACAATTTATTAAAATAAACTTTACTACTAATAATTATATCACTATCACAAGCATCAATAGCATCAATAGTTTTTTTCTTTTTTAAATTCAAAACTTTTAGGGCATAAAATAAATCTTTAACTAAACTAAATACTTTGAAATGTTTTAAATCATAACGAATATCATCTCTATTGGGTAAAACACTCGTTAGATACCGTACATTAACGCGTTTATCCAGATAAAAAGCGGGCTTATCATAAAGTTTATAAACAGATAAAATTTCCACGTTATACTTGTCAACTAAACTATTGGCTAAATTAGTAATACATCTTTCCGCCCCACCATATCCTAAATGCAAAGATAAAATTGTTACTTTCTTCATACTATCACCTATTTAAAATTATACTTAAAATTAAAGATAAGTAAAGAAAAATAGAACTAACAATTTAAGTTCTATTTAAACATATTTTATTATATAAAGGCTTTTTATCCTTATTTTAAGTCTTTTACTTCAAAAAGAAGCATACCTATAACATTAATTAAAACGATAAAAAATAAAGAACCAAGCCAGATAATCTTATAATTAACAATGGCTTTGTAAGCATCCTCAAACATTAAACCAACCTGAACATTAGGAAGCATTTCAATTAACATTCGAAGAGGCTTACTTTCGGCATATTTAGAACCTATAAAACTAAAAATAAGGTTGCCACCCATTAGGAGTAAAACCCCATAAGAGATGATATTACTCAAAAGAGAACCGACTTTATTAGTATATAACATTCCAATAAGGACTGTTAAAGAATTAAAGGCCAAAGTTACTAAGTAACCATCAAACATTAAGTATTTTAAAAGATTTTTATCTATATCTAATGTACATTTATAATGATGTAATCCTAGTCTAATAGATAGATAATAGGTTAGAAAATAGATTGTTGCTACTATAAAAGTTACTATTAAATTAGATAAATAAATGTAACTTCTTTTTTTACCAACGATTAACTTATTCCGAATAGTACCTTCATTATAATCTGCCCCAATAAAAAGACTAGTAAAG
>CAKOSD010000044.1 GCA_934101745.1 uncultured Bacilli bacterium
CTATTTTTCTTCGTAAGCGGGGCGACTTTGAAAAATAATCATCTTTAGTATATAAATCACTATCAATAACATCCAAATCCCTAGGTTCCGTTGGTTTAGGTAAGTTAGCAACTTTTAAATTACATCTATCTTCATATACATAAATAGAACTATTAGGATTATTCATAATAACCATATTATATAGAAAATAAATTTTAAAACCATAAATATCTAAATAATCACCAAAACGAACAATACTCTTTTTATCATTTATTATTAAATTATTTAAATAAACGGGTATCTTTTTAGAGTTTTCAAAAACAATATTGTTGTTTTCTACATAGACTTTTCCAACATCACTAGTTATCAAAGGATTATTAATAACAATACTACTATTTTTATTATTACTTATATTAAATTCTAAATTACCACTATAAGCAAAATATTTAATTGAATCATCATACAAATTACTAACTCTTATTAAATATATTTTATCTTCTCTTTTTAAGAAATAATACTTACCCGGACTTATAACTGTTTCTAAAATAGGAGCATTACCCTCTAAAACATTTACATATGGAGTTGAGTATAAAACCCAGTTATTATCTCTAGCCTCAATATTAATTAGTTTATAAGGTTGTTCCTTATCCATATCAAATTTATAAATTCCTTGCATCATATTTGGTAATGTAAAAGTAAAAATCTTCTCATTTGTGTATAAATCTATCTTCATAATGACCCAATCCTATTCTTATTTAATTTTATCATAAATAAATTAGTTTAAAAAGTATAAATAGAAAAAAGACTGTTTCATTAGAAAAAACAATCTCTCATCTATTAGTATTAATCTCTAAAAATCATCATCCATTAAAAACTTAAATATATTTAAATGAATAATCCCATCTTGAGAATAATCTTCCTTATTTTTTGATATAACATATTTTGGATAATTATCATCAATCCATTTATAAGCCTTATATCCCTTATTTATAAGTTCGTTATAAACAATATTTTCAAAACATTGGGAATAATTAACATGCAAATTATTAGTTTTTATTTTTCGAACCCCTAAATCGGTAGCATAAAATTTATTTAAAGTTTTAAGGACTTGTTTACCCACGATATCATAACGATAAACTCGATTAACTATAAATGTTGAACATAAAGCCTCCAGATATTTATATAATGCATTACTGGCTATTACTGTATTATTTTTATTTAAAAGTTTTTCCAGTGAATTGGAAAAACTTTTTAAACAGTCACCAACAACTTCTACCAATATCATTTTTCATAACGATTAAACATTTCATTAAACTTCCTAGCCTTATTTATAAGATATTATAAGCATTCAATCATAACAATAAGTTTTAAAAAATCTAAGAAAAGTCATTTTTAATCAACACCTCAAAAAAGCCTCAAAAATTAATAAAAACCTAATTTACAAAAGGGTTCATTTATGGTAATATTAACTAGCGAAAGGAAGTTAAATAAAATGAAAAAAACAAAAATTATTTGTAGTATTGGTCCATCTACACAAATTTGGGAAAATTTCAAAGGTATTGTAGAGGCTGGTATGAATGTTGCACGTATCAATTTCTCACATGCAACTTTAGAAGAAAGAGAATTAGACTTATCATTAATTAAACGTGCTAATGAAGAAATGGGCGCTAATATTGGTATTTTATTTGATACTAAAGGTCCAGATTTAAGAACTTGTACATTTGATGGTGATTACATTGAACTTGTAAAAGGCAAAACAATTCGTATTGTTGAAGAAGATGTTTTAGGTAATGCCGAAAGAATCTCTTTCAACTATAAGGGAATCCTTAAGGATTTAGAAGTAGGTCAAACTATTCTATTAGATGATGGTTTTTATAAATTAGTTGTTGTATCTAAAGAAGAAGATGGTCTTACTTGTGAAATCATTAATGGTGGTACTATTAAATCTCGTCGTGGCGTTTGTATTCCAGGTGTTAAACTTAATGTTCCATTTATCTCTGAGGCTGATAGAGAAGATATTAAATATGCCTGTGAACATGACGGTGACTATATCGCTGTATCATTTGTAAACACTGCTGAGGATGTAAAAGCTGTTAGAGATTTATGTAAGGAATTTCATCGTGAAGATATGATCATCATTTCTAAAGTAGAAACTCAATACGCTATCGATAATCTACAAGAAATCGTTGATGCTTCTGATTATATTATGGTTGCTCGTGGCGATTTAGGTATCGAAACTGGTTTAGAAAACTTACCATTATATCAACAAAGAATGATTGATATGTGTCATAAGAATGGTAAAGGTGTTATCATGGCTACTCAAATGATGACATCTATGAAAGAAAGCATTCGTCCAACAAACGCTGAAGTTACTGATGTTGCTAATGCTGTCCTTGCTGGTTGCGATGCTATTATGACTAGTGATGAAACTACTATGGGTAAATATCCAGTTGAAACTATACAATATATGGCTAAGATTGCTGTTAATGCTGAACAAATCACTAAGTACAATCTTGCTGATTACAAATTAAGAGGTACTGATATTCACAATGCTATTTGTAAATGTGCTGTTGATGCTACTTTAGAATTACCTGTTAAAGCTATCGTTGTATCAACTAAAGAAGGTAAAACTGCTTTAGATGTATCTTGCCTAAGACCAAATGCTTATATTATCGCTACTGTTGAAAACGAAAAAATGGCTCGTATGCTTGCTCTTAAATGGGGAGTTTATACTAAAGTTGTTGGTAATGCTGCTAAAGATACTGATGCCTTAGTAGAGGAAAGTATTAAAGCCGCTAAAGATATGTTAAATCTAAAATACAAAGATTTAGTTTGTGTTGTTGGTTCAACTCCTAGTGATGCTCATACTAACTTCTTAAAAATTGAAGAAATTTAATTTTTAACTTAATGAAAAGCCCAGTTAATTCTGGACTTTTTTATTATACTAAATATTACTAATTTTTATATCATTTGAGCAATAACCGATATCACAAGTATTAAAAGTAGACTAACTGAAGTCTACCATTTAACCATTTTCTTTAATTTTTATTTAAATTTTCAATATTAAACTGTAATTTTTCTATTCTCTCTTTAAGACCATTTACTAATTTTTCTATTCGTTTATCTGAAATATCCATTTTATCTTTATACGTTTCTAATAGATTTCTATACTCGTCACAAAGTCCCACTAATTTCCCCAAATTTATATCCGCAATGCTATTACCAAGAGTTTTTAACATATCTTCATAATTTTTATTCGTATTTGTAAAAAATTTACAAGAACCTTTAGAAAAATTAATCTCGTTTATATATTTATCACATTCCATGCTTTGACCAGTATCAAATATCGGCGTTGTTCTCTCCCACTTAAGCGTATTAACATTCCTAATAATACCAAAATTTTTTAAATGTCTATCAGTATTCATCATTAAATAATCAACTATAAACATATCGGCAACATTTTTACGGGCATCAGGAACTTGATGCTTTTCTAATATTTGAATATAGAATTCATAATCACTTATATTATTAGGTTTTTTTTCTGATTTAAAAATATCATAAGCTGAGATTATTTCTTCGTTTTCACTAACAAAATTTACACATTTGGATACAAGTTTTGTCTTGTCTGTCCACTCCACCCAATAATTACAATAATAAAAGTCTAATCTTTTGCTAATTTGCGAGGCTAACCATTCATTAAACGGTTCTTCCCGGCTTGAAGTATATGTACCTTTTACCAAAATTCTTTTACC
This sequence comes from uncultured Bacilli bacterium, assembly GCA_934101745.1. Lineage (GTDB taxonomy): Bacteria > Bacillota_I > Bacilli_A > RF39 > UBA660 > CAG-605. Next base: position 3,732 of record CAKOSD010000044.1, read on the forward strand.
ATTTTCAATAATCCAACCTTTTTGAAGCATTCCATCGGTAGTATTATTAGGAGAACGAAGAATTGCCTTATCGGTTGTAGTCTCAGAATAAGAAGAACTATCCAATGATGCCTCCAAATAAGCCTCGTATTCAAATTCATTTGTAAAAAAATTAATATTTTGCCATTGAACATCACTATTTTCAGCCTTTAACCAATATTGGTCAGATAAGGAAAGAGCGTAAGATTTATTTAGCAATTCTTCAGGTGAAGAAACGTTTAATTTTTCAAGTAACTTTTCTAAATCCTTTCGCCAAGAAGGAATCCCCCTGCCCTTAAACCATTCATTAAGTTGCTTTAAAACATTAGTGCTTTTTGTTTTTGTTGCATTAGTAATCGCAAGTGGCGCATAATCAATATTATATATTTCATATATTTTCTCTATTACATTAAATGTTGTGTTATATAGAATTGCCATAACAGCAGTATTTTTATTCATTAATATACATTTCATCTGCTTTTTCCTTTCCATTTTTCCAATTATCTTTAAATACCAATTCTTCTTTATTATTACTTATATTTTTTTAATTATAATAACCAATAATCAAATTAATTGTATCATATTTAGGCCTATTTTGCACTTACTATCCCTAAACAATCACGTTTTCAAGATTTAGCCTTCTAATTAAATATTTAAATTAACTAAGTTACTATCCATAATTGAATATAAATAACAGTCAACTGGCAAACCCGTCATTTCTAAAATATAATTTTTATAACCTTTTAACTGTTCTAAATAAGCCTCATCAGTAGTATGTTTTAATTTATAATCAACAATAACCGCCTTGTCTTTTTTGATAATTAACAAATCTATAATCCCATGATTCTCTGTATTCCCACTGACATCCATAAATTCATATTCCTTATAAATTTCTTTACTTTCATTTAAAATACCGGTTTTAATAAACTTGTCGATACAATTAATCTCAAAAGCCGTAAAATCTTTATAATCAGGATTATTAAAATCAGTTATCTCTAATAAATAATGCATCCTCAAACCAAAATCAATATTTTTTTGTTCCTCTTTACTTCTTATAGCACTAGTAACCTTTGAATAATGCTTACTTTCGATTCTTTTACTATCAGAAACATAATCATCGACAACAATAACCCTACCTGGCTCTTGCTTTAACGCTACTAAATCCTTTTTAACCGATAAATTATAATCTTTAGTAAGACCTAAAGAAGCAATATCGATATCTTTTATATAAGGTTTTAAATAATCATAAATAGAATCTAACATATCTGTAAATTTCCGATAACTACTTCTGGTCTCCCTATCAACTACTCCAGAGACTTTATAAGAAAGTTCATTCTTATCAAACTCACCAACAATAATCATCTTTTCGCGGGCTCTAGTTAAAGCCACATAAAAAAGTCTTAATCTTTCACTTATTTCTTCTAAAATATATTTATTTTTTAACATTAGTTTAACAACAGTACTATGGATTCCCTCTTTAACATAAGGCGTTATAAAACCTAAAGTATTATCATAGTAAAACTTATTTTTTAAATCATCAATATTAAATTTTTTAGATAACCCAGTAAAATAACAAACGGGATATTCTAACCCCTTAGAGGCATGAATAGTCATAATCTTAACCGAATTAGAAGCCTCTTTATTTAAAGACAACTTAATATCTAACCCCTCTTCATAAACCATGTTTAAATAATCCAAGAATTCATAAGGACTATAACCAAAATTAGTCGCATTATCCGCAATTTTACCAATTGAATCAATCGTTACTAAATGTTCTTTAACATCTCCAGTCGTAATAAATGCTTCTTGGAATTTAAATTTCTCAATAATTAAACGAAATACTTCATTATTTGGCAAATTGTCAAGTTCCTTAGCTAATTCATATAAAATAGCATAAATTTCTGTTTCCGCATAAGATCTATTACTAATTATTTTCAAAATATCTCTATCACTCATATTAAAAAGATAACTACGGGCCACGGCCATAAAAGAATAAGAAAACATCGTGCCAAAATCTTTATTTTTAATTAAAACTAACAGATTATAAATATTTTTAATAATTGAAATATCAACAGAATCACTAATCGTTTTATCTCGATAAATAGTTATGGGAATATTTAAATACTCAAATATCTTTTTATATAAATTAAAACTACTAGAACGATCCATTAAAATAACAAAATCACCATAATTAACCGGTCTTCGTTGCATTGTTTCCTTATCCATCATTTCATAACCGGAATTAATTTTGGCTTTTATATCCTTAGCCACCGTAAAAATTTCAATTTCTTCTTTCGTAAATTTAGAATCTTTATCATAAGTATAGTTTAAAACATCCATATTATAATTTTCTTTATTAACATCATTATAAGGAGTAAGACCAAAAACCATTTGATGCGATAAAATATAATCAGCCCCACCAATAAAATTATCCATAAATAAATTAAACATCATATTAATATTATTTAAAACTTCACTACGACTTCTAAAGTTCTTATTTAAATCAATTTTTATGCCGCCATTATTATTTTGATAAGCCTCATACTTACTCTTAAATAACAGCGGATTAGCATTACGAAAACGATAAATAGATTGTTTAATATCGCCAACCATATAAACATTATTATTCTCAATTAAAGAAATAAAAATATCTTGAATATCATTAGTATCTTGATACTCATCAATTAATATTTCTTTATATTTAGTCTTCATTTCTTCACGAACGGTCTCATTATCCTTTAAAATATTAATAGCCATCTTCGCAATATCAATAAAATCATAAGCATTATTTTTTCTCTTAAATTCATCTAAGTTCTTACTTAATTTTTGAATAATTTCAATTATTATCGCAACATAATCTTTAGTTAAGTATAAACTTTCCTTAATCTCCTCTAAAGAATTATACTTAGTTAAATCACCTATTTCCGAAACTAAGGACTTTACTTCTTCTTTAATCTTTTTAGTTACTTCATCGGCTCCTCTTAAAACAGGTAACTTAATAACACATAATCTTTTTATATCTAAATAATTATCTGCCTCTATTAAAGGTCTAATAACTTCTTCCATTTTGTTTTTATAAGTATCATCAGTATAGTGATATAAATTATCAACTGTATTATTTAAAACTTCTAAACGCTTTTTAATTAAATTAACATAATCATTAACTAACTTATCTATATTAGTATCATTATAATAATTAGTAAGATAATTGTTTAAAATCTCCTCTTTATCATATCTATTATCTAATTTAGCATATAAACTAAGTATAGCATTAAATATTTCTTTATCATCTTTAACAGTAAAATCCCTAATTAATTTTAAAAACAAAGGATTTCTTTCTTGATATAGTTTTTCCAAAATATTATTTAACTCTTCTTCTTTTTTTAAAGTCATAATACTAGCATCAATAATATTTATATTTTTAGAAATATTCATTAAATAACTATATTTTTTAACTAAAGATAAGGCAAAAGAATCAAAAGTAGTTATATAGGCTAAATCAACTTTATCTAATTCTTCTTTTAATTCGGGAACCTTTCTGATTTTGCTTCTGATTCGGTCTTTCATCTCGGCGGCAGCTGCATTGGTAAAAGTTAATACCAATAAATCATCAATACTTATCCCATTTTTAACATGTTCCAATACGCGTTCGGATAAAACGGCTGTTTTCCCGGAACCGGCTCCGGCGGATACGATTATGTTCGTTCCCTTTTTATAAATAGCATCTTGTTGTTCACTCGTCCATTTTGGCATTTAAATCATCTCCTAAAATATCTTCTCTAGTTTTATATTCCAAATCAACAATATCTTCTTCTTTACGATAACAAATTTCCTTATATTTACAAAACTCACAGCCGATTAACTCACCTTTAACGCGTTTCGGATTAATTGGAAAATTTCCTTCTTCAATAGCCCCCACAACCTCATTAATTCGCTCCTCAACTATATTATCAATTTTATCAATTTCATTTATTGAATTATCTTCACAAGACTGATTCACAACCTTTATATTATATATTTTATTAATTCTTTCTCTAATTGGTTTAGTTGAATTAATATTATTATAACTTTCTGCAATATTTGAAGTTGGTTCTATAATATTCATTAGTAGTTGTAT
>CAKOSD010000045.1 GCA_934101745.1 uncultured Bacilli bacterium
TAATGCTTGTTAGTGCTCTATCTAGTAGGGAAAATATCTTAAATGCTTATAAAGAGGCTATAAATAATGATTATCGGTTCTTTTCCTTTGGGGATGCGATGTTTATAAAATAGTTAAGGAAATTTTAAAAGAAGTGGGAGATGGTTCTTACTTCTTTTATTTATATTTAATTATTATTTTGATTGTAATTACTCAATCCTAAATGGATTATCAACGGAACCGTCCCCTTTATTTAGAATATTACCTTTAATATTTATTACGGGGCGAATATTATATGAACTTGCTATGAAAGTTTCAAGACCAGTATCTTCTTTGTATCCCACGGTGTAAGTTCTAGCAAGATAATCTTTATTCCAATCAGCATATTGATAGTCCATTGGTGTCATTGTCCAATACCAGTTGTTACTATATAAATATGAATTTTCATTTATCGCAAGATCACTAACAGAACCAGCAAATAATGTTTCATCAGCAGACATTAATCCGACTGGATAAGTTAAGGCCTTGTTACCGATGATGGAATTGACTGTAGTAAATAAATCATTATCTTTATTTGGACATATTAGGGTAGGATTTTTGCTTTTCTTTAATCTATTATAACCGTTAAAAGTGGCGCTGGTAATTCCATTGCCATTATACAAAGTTCGGTCGTTACAAAATCCCGAATCTGCTATATATTTTTCAAATTCTGTATTTAGGAGGTTATTAAAATACCAATTATCCACTTTTTCTTTGACTGTTGAATTAACCTCGTTTTTGATACTGTCTTCATATGTATCGACATTCTTTCCAAACATATAACCAACATATGCTGGTTTGTTAGAAGGATAATTGTATTGAGATTGACCAGTTGTTTTGGCTGTATCTTCCGCATTTTTGACATTACCATTATAGAGTAATCTTATGGAACCATCGCCATTTATTCTGATGATTTGCCAGTAAAGATTAGCAAAATAAACATTGTTGTTTGTGCCAACGCCTCTATAATAATAAGTTGTTCCAAAATCGTCATCAGTTTCACAGAAATATCCATATTCGTCTTCTAAGTTAGTAATATTATACTTATCATTTAAATATTTTTGAGGACATTTATTATATTCGTTGATGGTGAAATTTTTGGTACCAATAGTAATGGTATCTTTACTCTTGAAATAAAGATTACATTTTATCTTTTTGCTTAAATCCCCAATAAATAAGCCCCAGTTTGTATTATCCCAGTAATAGTTAGCATCGCCGTCACAGACGGCTTTAACAAACGAAAAATTATCTTTGCTAGGTATTTTAGTAGTAACACTATCATTCATGTAAATACCAATAGTTTTCTTAGAAGATAGGTAATGTCTTTTTCTTTCTAAAGTATTAAAAAATATAATATTTAGTATTATTAATAAAATTATTATTAAATATTTCTTTTGCATATAAAAACTCCTTAAAGTACGTTATTTTGTTTCATAGAGTATATAACTCTATGAAAGCCTAAATTTAGCACTTATTTTTAATTTATATATTAACTATACCATATATTTTAACCATTTTAAAGCCTATTTTCATACATTTTGTAGTCAAAATTGTAGTCAAAAAAATCCTAACCATTTTAAGGTTTTATAGGGCTTTGCTAAGTCTTTTCTAGTCAACTAATTACTTCTTATTATCGTCAAAATTCATGGTCAAACTTTAAAAATTCCTAGGTAAACACTGGCTTTCAAGCCAATTTTTCATAGAGTTATATATTTTATGAAAATTACTATTCAAGACTGGTTTTAATAACTGGTCTTTTCTTTTAAAATATTTTTTAACTTAGAACCATTTTTAAAGACTACATAGAAGATATCAATAGCCTCACTAATAACAAGTCCATATAAACCAATATGCAGTAAACTAAAGATAAATAAAGAGACTAATTTTAAGAAGACACCAATGGTTGTAGTTTTTAGAGTATAAGCACCATATCCTAAGCCTTGTAAAATACTAGAAATAGGAGCCTCCAAATAATAAAAAGTAAAGAAAGGACTTAGGGCTAAAATATAATTAGCGCCCAAATTAGTATTGTAAATAAGGCTAAGTAAAAAATTTCTAAAGATAGTAACTATTATTACCGTAAGAAGACCAATAAAACTAGAAATAAAGATAGCCTGTTTAGTCCGAAGATTAACTAAATTATATTTCTTTTGACTATAAAACTTAGATACTTCCGGAATAATACTAGTGCAGATGGCTTGAATAAGAAAGGATGGCATTAAAAGAAGGGCTAGGCTATAACTATTATAAATACCATATTCTAAAACAAAAAAAGATGAAGAATAGCCAATGTATAAAAGGGTATTAGAAAGAATAATAGGTTCAAAAAAGTAACCAATATTCCCAATAATACGACTAGATACTAAGGGGATAGAAGTATCTAATAAATTTTTAAAAATGGAGGAGTTATAAGAAATATTAGTTAGATTTAACTTAGTGTTTTTAGGAAGTAAAATTAAAAAAGTTATAATACTAGCGGCTTCGGTTAAAATATTTAAAAGTAAAAAAGACATAATTCCTAAAACTAAGTTTTTCTTAACGAGATTAGGTAAAATAAAAATGATAAATAAAAGACGGATAGTCTGTTCAATACAGTTAGAAATATTATTGGGAAGCATTCGTTGTTTACCATAAAAATAACCCTTTAAAGTACAGGCTAAGGCCATATTAGGCATGGCAAGAGAGGCTGCTATAATTAAAAGCTTAGTTCGAGGCTCATGTAAAAGATTATTACTAATAAAATCGCTACTTAAAATTATTAAAATAACACAAATGAAATTTAGAATAATAAGAAAGATGATACCTTGTTCAATGATTTTACGACTCCGCATTTTACCTTCGGCAATAAGTTTAGAAATAGCCTGAGGCATCCCAAATCCAGCAATAGTTACCATTAAAGAAAAGAAAGGCATGATAAGACTATAAAGACTGATACCTTCTGTACCAAGAATACGGGTATAAAGTATTTTAATAATAAAACTTAGAATTTTAACAATGAGACCACCACCACATAAAATAAGAGTACTAATAAGAAACTTGTTTTTTTGCAATCTTATCACCTATATAAATTTATGATGATTTTCCCTTCAAAATTACTGGGTTTTAGTTTATAATAATTAAGAAGGACATCAGGTGAAGATTTATGGATTATGAATTTACAAGTGTTTTAGATTTAAAGGCTCATATCAGACCAGCCTTGGATTCTAAGGTTAAAGAAATGCAACGGAAAAATATTAAGTATGTTAATCAAGATGATATATTTGAATATTTAAGAAATAATGTTTGGCCTCTTAAATCTAATTTGACCTTATATAATATAGTTGATGATATATTAAATACTGATAATAAAGTGTTTTGTGATTATGTAGTAAATAAAAAGAAAAAGAATTAAATGAGGTTTTGAAAAAATTACAGGAGTGATTACAATGGAAGAATTAAAACGAGAATATAAAGAAGTATCTTATACTGAATTAGAGGAAAAATTAAAAACTTATATAACAAGTGCCGAGGAATTGGAAACAATTGATAAAGCCTATAAATTTGCTTATGAACATCATTTAGGCAAGAAAAGGAAAAGTGGTGATGATTATATAAGTCATCCTGTAAATGTTGCTTATATTTTAACTAATTTAAATGCTGATTATATAACTATTTCTTCGGCTCTTTTACATGAAGTAGTAAATCATGGGGGCGCTACAATAGAAGAAGTTAGGGCGGCTTTTGGTAAAGATATAGCCGGGATTGTAAATAGTATTTCTAAAATAAATAAACTTACTTTGTCCGATGACAAAGAGGCTAGTGCCATAAATTTGCGAAAGGTTTTAGTAGGGCTATCATCAGATGTACGCGTATTGTTTGTAAAACTGGCTGATAGACTCCATAATATGCGAACTATTTGGGCTCTTGATCCGGATGCTCAAAAAGCAAAAGCTAATGAGACAATTTCGGTTTTAATTCCTATTGCTCACCGCCTAGGTATTAACACGATAAAAGCCGAACTAGAAGATTTATCACTATATTATACTAAGCCTGATGTTTACCGAGATATTGAAGAAAAATTGAATAATGAGAGCACTAAATTAAACGAAGAATTAGAGCTTATGAAAAATGAACTTATTGATATAATGAATGAAAATAATATTCATTTTCATATTAAAGCCCGAGTTAAAAGTGTTCATAGTATTTATGAAAAGATGGCTAAGGGAAAAAAATGGAATGAAATTTATGATATTTTAGCTCTAAGAATCATTGTTGATTCAGTAAGTGATTGTTATTTAGCAATTGGGTTAATTCATGCCAAATTTAGACCTCTTCCAAAACGTTTTAAAGATTATATAGCTATGCCTAAAGAAAACATGTATCAGTCACTTCACACTTCAATTTTTGGACCCCATGGTTATGTTTATGAGGTTCAAATAAGAACTACAGAAATGGATGAAATTGCGGAAAAAGGTATTGCTAGTCATTGGTCATATAAAGAACATACTAAAGGGGGAGCAGTTAATGTTTTTGAACAAAAGTTAGAAATGTTTAGAAACTTAATTGAACAACATAACGATGATTTAAGTAATGGAGATTTTAAAAAGGAAATAAACGAAGAAGCCTTAAGTAAAATGATTTATTGTTTTACGCCAAAGGGAGATGTTGTTGAGTTACCTGCTAATTCAACTCCTATCGATTTTGCTTATCGTATTCACTCGAAAGTAGGAGATACTTGCGTAGGGGCTATCGTAAATGAAGTTATGGTACCTTTAAATAAGGCTCTAGAAGATGGAGATATTGTTTCTATTAAAACTAGTAAAGAAGCAACCCCTTCTAAGGAATGGTTAAACATTGTTAAAACTAGTCAAGCCAAAAATAAAATTAAATCTTATTTTTCTAAGATTGATCGGGAAGAATATGTTAAACGAGCAGAAGATTTACTCGAAAAAGAAATTCGTCGTCGTAAACTTGCTATCAGTGATGTCTTAGCAACGGAAAGAATTGAAAAAGTATGTAAAGACTTAAAATTAGATGATTTAGAAGATATTTATTTATCAGTTGGTTCTTTAAGATTTACTCCATCTTATATAATTAATATGGCTTATGAAGATAAAAAAGATGTTCATGATATTTTAATGGAAAAAATGGGGCGTAAGTCGGAAAATATTAACTATAAGAGTGACATTATTGTATCTGGTAGTGGCAATATAAAAGTTAATATTGCTAAATGTTGTAAACCTATAAAAGGTGATAAAATAATTGGCTATATTACAAAGGGTGAGGGTATTACTGTTCATAAAAAAGATTGTCCAAATGTTTCTAATACTAATCGTTTAATTGATGTTTGCTGGAATGATACTAATGATACTTATTATTTTACCGATATATTAGTAAGTACAATAAGTAATAAAAATTATCTTTATGATTTAGTTAGTCTGGCTAAAGAAAAAGATGTTTATATTGATGCTGTAAGTAATAAAGAAGAGGATAATTTAACCAAGTATAAGTTAACTTTAAAAATTAAAAATATTAAAGAGTTAGATAATTTAATTAATGCCCTTAATATGTGTAAATATGTAATTAAGGTAGAAAGAGCAAAAAATTAATGCGAGTAGTGGTTCAAAGAGCTAAAAATTCTTCGGTAAGTGTGAATAATAATTGTGTTGGTAAAATTAGTTCCGGATTAGTTTTATTAGTAGCATTTACAAATACAGATACTATAGATACCATAAATTATATGGTTAAAAAAATTGTGGGGTTGCGGATATTTCCTGATGAGGCTGGTATTATGAATAAAAACATTCTAGATTACGGTGGGGATATTTTAAGTATTTCTCAGTTTACCTTGTATGGCGATGCTACTAAGGGTAACCGACCTAGTTATATTAAGGCCGCCAAAGGCGATTTTGCAAGGCCCATGTATGAAAAATTTAATGAACTTTTAAGTAATCATGTTAAAGTTGAAACTGGGGTTTTTGGGGCAGATATGGAAGTTAATATTACCAATGTTGGACCGACAACAATTTGGTTAGAAAAAGAATAAGGAGAACTAATTTATGTATGATGATTCAGCCGGCGCAATGTATGAGCAGGAAGAATATGCTCGTAAGGAGGCTTTAAGAAAAAAGAAAATATTAATAAGAAGAATTATTGTGGTTAGTGTTATTTCACTTGCTAGTTTGTATACTATTTTCTTTTTAATTGATCAAGGCAGGTTTAAGAAAGGACAAAAACCGTTAATAACATTTAAAGAAGTAACAAAAACTTATAATGATGGGACAGTTACATCAAGATATGGTTTAGGCTGGGTATTTAGAGAATATAACCGTGAATCATTATTAGATACAGAAATGGTACCGTTTTTTAAAAAAATTAGACAAGATTATGATGCGGCTACGACAGTTGATTCTAATTTACCCCAAGTTATTACAGGCTATGAAATACCTGATAATCCTGATGAGTTAGAAAAAGTTGACGGGGTACTATTTTTATATGATGGTGGTCGTTTACTTGATACTTATAAATGTATTTTAAGTGATAGTGATTGTGAAATTGCCCCTTCTTACCTTTATAGTGATGAGGTAAGTGGGATGTATGATGTTAAAATGAGTATAGTTGATAAAAGATATGCTTTTATTAAAGAATATCAAGATAAAGGAACTGAAAATGAGACTAGTTGGGTTCTTCTATATGATATAAAAAATAAGCAAATACTTGCTAAGTATGAAGATATTCATTATTCTAAACAAGAAAACGGGAAAGGAATTATTGATTCTTCTAAATACATAATTAAGAAAAATGGGTTATGGGGAATTGATCAAGTTATTAATGGTCGTATTAGTAATGTTCTTGATTATCGTTATTATGGTATTAATTTCTATTTTAATAGTAAAAAATATGTTTTAAAAAGTGATAATGGTTATCAAATATATGATTTAATTAGTAATAATATGAGTGATTATATAACTGATAAAATCGAAGATATTATAAGTAGTGGGTCTAATACGTTTTATACAACTAAGATAGTTAGTAATGATGGGGTTTTCTATACATTGTATGATTCAAAAACTTTGACGAGTGTTTTAGGAGAAAATGTTAGTTACATAGAACTTCATAATAACTTTATAGTTTATGTTAAAAATAGTAAATTGTATTTAACCGATTTTTCAGGGACTAATTTGTTAGACCGAGAAATTCCTTTATACTTTAATAATTATAATGGAAAAGGAGTTAAGGCTTTTACGGTTGAAGTATTAGGTAACCAATTACGAATAGTAACCCCAAAGACTAATGAGGTAACTCATTATAACACAGAATATTATTTTGATAGTGTTACTTATTCATTTATTAAAACTAGGGAAAATGTTAAAGAAACTGTAGAATAATAAAAATGGTATTACAGAAATAATATGAATGTAAAGGAGCTACTATGCAAAGGAAGTATCAGGAAGATTTAGAAGAATTTATAAAACTTACGAAGACTAAACGAGGCCTTTTAAATGATAAAGATTTTTCAGAAGAGTACTGGCATTTAAATTTTTATCAATTACATACAGAAGAAGAGTTAAAAAAATTTATTGCTGGCTTGAAGTTGGAAGAAAAAGAGCTAGACGACTATACATTTAATTATTATGTTAATGCTATTATAAAATATATGAGTGGTAATTTAGATAGTCATACTGAGCTTTGTTTTCCTAGC
>CAKOSD010000046.1 GCA_934101745.1 uncultured Bacilli bacterium
AGGAAAAGAAACGATAATCATTATTTATAGCCTCTTTATAAGCATTTAAGATATTTTCCCTACTAGATAGAGCACTAACAAGCATTACTAAAGTTGATTTTGGTAAATGAAAATTCGTAATTAAAGCATCAATAGCCATAAATTTAAAACCAGGATAAATAAAGATATCTGTATTACCGGAGCATTCCTTAAATTCACCATTATATTTATGAGCAACAGTTTCTAAAGTTCGGCAAGAAGTTGTTCCAACGCTGATAACTCTTCTTCCTTCTTTTTTGGCTAAATTTAAGATATCAGCTGTTTCTTTAGACATCATATAAAATTCACTATGCATTTTATGTTCTAAAACATTTTCTTCTTCTACAGGTCTAAAAGTTCCTAAACCAACATGTAGGGTTACAAAAGTAACAATAACCCCCATCTTTCTTATTTCATCTAATAATTCATTAGTAAAATGCAACCCAGCCGTAGGAGCAGCGGCTGAACCTTCTATTTTCGCATAAACTGTATTATATCTCGTTTTATCTTTTAACTTTTCATGAATATAAGGAGGAAGAGGCATCTCTCCTAACTTATCTAAAATTTCATAGAAAATACCCTCGTAAATAAATTCAACATGAACAATACCTTCGCCCTTTATTTCTAAGACCTTAGCCTTAAGCAAACCCTCACCAAACGATACAATGGTTCCTACATGTAATCTTTTTTGAGGTCGGGCTAAACATTCATACTTTTTATTTCCTAAATCATTTAATAACAATAATTCAATATGGGCTTTAGTATCTTCTTTTTCTCCAATTAAACGAGCCGGAATAACCTTTGTATTATTTAAAACTAAAACATCCCCCTTATGTAAATATTTAGTTATATCTTTAAATACTTCATGAGTAAGTTTTCCAGTTTTCTTATCCATAACTAATAATTTAGATGCCGCTCTATTTTCCAGAGGCGTTTGAGCAATTAACTCCTTTGGTAAATCATAATCAAAATCATTTATATTCATTATTTCAAGTCCTCTCTTGTCTTTAAAAATAATACTCTAAAATCAAATTAAAATCAACACTAAGTAGTCAAAATATTTAATTACACCCCCTTAAAATAAGATTAATTATTATATTACTTATAATAATTCCTATAACTCCAGCATCATAAGGATTTATTGTTAAAAAAATAAAACTTAAAACCCCCACCAATATTCCATATATTCTTCGTAATTTCTTTCCTACCGGACTACTAATATTTATAGAACTAACAAATATTATACTAAAAAGAACTGTACTATTTAAAGTTAACTTCATTAAAGCAATTAAATTATTATTAATAAGGCCATATATTCCTAAAGTTAGAATATAACTTAGAAAAGCATACCCAGGTATATCTTTTTTATAAATATTAATATTATTTAAGAAAAGATAACTTAAGATAAGAATAATTAAATTATTACTTCCTATAGAACCAATACTTGCTCCCCATAATAAATCACTAGTTGTATATAAACTATTTACTTGTTCTTGATACAAGGATAAATAATTATTTTTATTAAGCACCATTAAAAAAAACGTAATAAGTAACTTAGATATTGCTATATTATTAAGATGATTATTATAAAGACACTTTCTATTTAAGTTATATATTAAAACTCCTACTATATCAACAATATAAGGTATTCTAATAGGTAACAATAAAGTTAAAACTATAACTTCATAATACCTATAAGGATAATTATCTTTTAAAAAAGTAGAACTTAAGAAAGTAATAATAATATTAATTAAAAGTAACCATAATACTTTAAAACTAGTTATTATACTTACTAAACCCTTACTATAATCTAAATAACCATATTTATATAAACTAAAACCAATTATTGGTATTAATATAAGTAATAGTAAAGCCTCATAAAATTTATTCGAAGTTTTTCTCGTTAAACAATTAGCCACTACTATCACCTACTTTTAACTTTCTTTTACTAGGGCAAACATAATTACATAGCCCACAATTACAACATTTACTGGTCTTTAAAGGATTGATATGCCAAGGACACATAGTATAACAAAGCCCGCAATTAGAACAGTTATCCATATTTTTTTTAGATTCTATCTCTTCTTTTTTATTTAAAATAATCAATTCTGTTTTTTCGGTTAAAACATACTGAATATCTATAGGAATATTAATTAAACTATTATTAAGACTTATCTTTATATCTGTAATATCTATTTTTAAATATTCTAATAATTCTTTTAAAATAGTATACTTAGTAACTTTTACAACTAAAGTTTCAATATTATTTCTAACGGTTAAATAAATATAATTATTATTTTCTTTTCTAATATCATAATAAACATTCAATAAATCTTTAGTACTTATAATATTATCCCTATTAATTCTTAAATACTTACTAAGAATATCATTATATCCTAAAGCAAAATAATCATTTACTATAATTAATTTTATTTTCTTATTATTTATTTTTTTATATTCATTTATTACATCTTCATAAGTAGCGGGTATAACTAAATATATTTCTTTAAGGCTAGCATTATCTAATAAATAATTTAAAGTAAAAATAATTTTATCTTTCTCTTTTAAAAATATATAATAATTATTGAAGGCTAAAACATCTTTATCAAAAACATTTATATAAATAGTTTCTTTATTTTCTAAACATTTTATTGCTTCTTCCTTTTTATCACTATTTTTACTTAACTTTAATTCTGTTTCTTCTGAGATTTCATCTTTATTAGTTTCATCTAACTTATTATTTTTAATAATTAAATATCTTTTATCATTATTAACCGCAGTGGCTAAAATATTACCAGTTATTGGCGAGGTTACATCGGCAATTAAATCTCCGGCTTTAATGGTAATTTTCGGATAATTCTTATTCTCTTTTATTGGTATAAAAATATAATTAGGTTCCAAATACTCCAGATATTTTTGGGGAATAGTTATTTTTTGTTCCTTCCTAATATTAATCATTACCATCACTCTTTTTAGTTTTATCTTCTAAATAAGCCCTTAAATAGTCTTTTAAAACATTAGCCGTATTTTCTGGAATTACCGTACTTAATTCTTCTAAACTAGCAGCCGCTATATTTTTAAGACTACCATATTTTTTAATAAGTTCTTTTTTTCTTTTAGGGCCAATACCAGAAATGTTATCAAGAACACTACTAATTGAGCCTTGGGAACGAATAGTACGGTGATAATTAATGGTATAACGGTGAACCTCATCTTGCATTCTAGTTAAATAATGAAAAAGATTAGAAGTGGAATCAATTGTTATTTCCTTTAAATTGCTATCCACTAAAACATTAGTGCGGTGGTGATTATCTTTTTTTAACCCAACAACTGGTATAGATAAGCCTAGTTGCTCTAATATTTCTTGCGCCGCCTGAATTTGGTTTTCTCCGCCATCAGTAATTATTAAATCCGGCATAACGCTCTTTTCGATTAAAGCCCTATTATAGCGGCGATAAATAACTTCTTGCATAGTATGATAATCATCATTTTTATCAATTTGGATTTTATATTTTCGATACTCACTTTTCTTAGGTCGTCCATTAATGAATACTACCATCCCAGATACTGCAAAAGTTCCAAAAAGATTCGAGTTATCAAAGATATCAATCCGATTAATATGAGGCATATTTAAAGCAAAGGCTAATTCTTCATTAGCATCATATGTTCTTTTCTCATCAGCAAGGATTAACTTAAATTCATTTTCAAAACTTATTTTGGCATTAGTTAAAGCCATATTTAAAAGTTCCTTTTTAACTCCTTTTTCTGGCACTATAAACTTAGTCTTTAAAGTATCACTAAGTAACTCTTTATTTAAAGTATCTGGAATTAATATTTCTTTTGGAATTTCATTACGCAAATAAAAATTAGCAATAAACGATTCTATATCATCAATGGTATCAATTGCTAAAACACTATTTTTATTTCCTAAAAGTTTACCATTACGAATATAAAATATCGTTATGGAAGTATAGCCATTTCGTGTATAATAATTGATAACATCGCGGTTAACAAAATCATGAAGTTCTACTTTTTGTTTTTCAGTTATATAATCAATATATTCAAGTTCTTGCTTTAGTTCCATAGCCATTTCAAAGTTTAATTGTTTACTATAATTATCCATCTTTTCTAAGATTTTATTTCTTAATATTGCTGTATTACCTCTTAAAAAAGATAATATTTCCTGTTCCATCTTACTTACTTTCTCTAAATCTAATTCTTTAGAACAATACCCTAAGCATTCATGAATATGGTAATATAAACAGACTTCCTTTGGCATACCTTCACATTTTTTTAAGGGATATAAGCGATTAATTAAATTAACTATTCTTCTGGCTGCATAAGTATTAGGATAAGGACCAAATAAATAATGACTATCTTTTTTCTTAATATTTAGATAACGTGATATTTTAAGACGGGGATAAGGTTTAGAAATATATTCGATATAAGGATAAGATTTATCATCCCTAAGCATTATATTATATTTAGGATTATACTTTTTTATCAAGTTTATCTCGATTAAAAAAGCCTCAGTTTCACTAGTTGCAACGATGTATTTAAAATCTTTAATATTTTCTACTAGCTTTTTCGTCTTACCCGTTTGTTCGCGATTAAAATAAGAGGCTAAACGGCGATGTAAGTTTTTGGCCTTTCCTACATATATAATTGTCCCGGTATCATCTAGCATCTGATAAGACCCTGGTAAATTCGGTACTAAATGCAATTTTTCTTTAATCAAGTTTTCCATATTTTTCTCCTTAAAATATTACTAATAACTTCTCTTTTAAATTATAGAGTATTTTTATAAATTTTGCTATAATTATTATAGGTGTTTTTATGAAACTTATTAATTCTAATGAAATAATTATTAAAAAATCTCGTTTTTTAGGTTTTTACTATGAAATATCTAATCCGGATGAGGTTGCTTCTATTTTAGATAATTTAAAAAAAGACCATAAAAAAGCAAGACATTTTCCTTATGCTTACTTATGTTGTGGCACGGCCAAAAAAAGTGATGATAAAGAACCAAGTGGCACCGCCGGAATGCCTATTTATACAGTTTTAGAACGCAAAAACCTAACTAATACTTTAGTTGTTGTCATCCGTTACTTTGGGGGCATAAAATTGGGCGCCGGTGGGTTATTCCGCGCATATATGGAATGCGCTAGTAAAGTTATTGAGGATGCAAAAAAATAGTGGTCTCCCACTATTTTTAAATTATCTATATATTAGTTAGTACCTTTAACTTGGCTCATAACTTCTTCAGCAAAGTTTTCTTGTTTTTTCTCAATACCTTCGCCTACTTCATAACGAATCATTTTTTCAAGTTCACATTTGTTATTGGCTAAGTAAGTTTTAACATCAATATCGCCATCTTTAATGAATTCTTGATCAACAAGACAAATTTCTTTAAAGAATTTCTTTAATCTACCAGCAACCATTTTTTCAGCAATTTCAGCAGGTTTTCCTTCTTTCATTGCTTCTTCTTTTAATACTTCTTTTTCTTTTGCTACTCTTTCTTCAGGAACATCAGCCTCAAAAGTATATTCTGGTTTCATGGCAGCGGCTTGCATAGCAACATCTTTGGCAACTTCGCTGTTATCACCCTTAACTACAGTTAAAGCAGCAATCTTACCACCCATGTGTAAGTAACTACCAAAAGTAGCATCATCACTCTTAGTTACTACTTCAAGTCTTCTTAGAGATAACTTTTCGCCAATTTTAGCAGTCATTGCTACAACGTAATCGCTAACAGTAGTACCATTAACTTCTAAAGCATTTGCTTCTTCAACAGTTGTAGCCTCACTATTTAAAACAGCATTACCAATTTCTGCAACCATTTTTTTGAAGTCTTCATTTTGAGCAACAAAATCAGTTTCTGAATTAACTTCTAAAATAACTGCCTTATTACCACTTACATAGATATTAGCAAGACCTTCTGCTGCTATTCTTGATTCTTTTTTAGCAGCCTTAGCAATACCTTTTTCTCTTAACCAATCAATGGCCGCATCGATATTACCATTAGTAGCCTCTAATGCTTTTTTACAATCTAAGATACCTAAGTTAGTAGCATCTCTTAATTCTTTTACTAATTGTGCAGTAATCATAAATTTCTCCTTATATTTAATCTTATTTATTTAAAGATGCGATTAATTCATCTTTTTTCATATTTGTATAGCCTTTAACTTTACGTGATTTAGCCATTGCTTTTAATTCTTGAATAGATTTTGATTCTAATTCATCATTTTTACGCATTTCTTCTAATTCATTATTGTTTTCTTTAGCATCAGTTGTTTTTGATTTTTCTTTTTCTTCAGTAACATAATCAATTACTTCTAAACCGTTAGCCTCACAAATAGCGTTAGTTAAAGCCCCTAAAACGATTTTTACTGAACGAACAGCATCATCATTACCAGGAATTACATAATCAACATCATCTGGATCACAGTTAGTATCTACAATACCAAATACAGGAATATTTAATTTTCTGGCTTCTCTAATGGCATTAATTTCCTTCTTAGGATCAACAATAATCATTGCATCTGGTAATTTAGCCATTTCTCTAATACCACCTAATAATTTATTAAGTTTTTCATATTCTTTCTTAATTTGAATAACTTCTTTTTTAGGTAATACTTCAAAAGTACCGTTTTCTTCCATTTTTTCAATTTCTTCTAATCTCTTAACTCTTCTTCTGATAGTTCTGAAGTTAGTTAAAGTTCCACCTAACCATCTTTCAGTTACATAGAATGATTTTGAACGATTAGCGCATTCAATACTTGCTTCTCCAGCTTGTTTTTTAGTACCTACAAATAAGAAAGTACCACCATTTTTCGCAATATCGCTAATTTTAGCATATGCTTCTTCCATGCAAGCAAGTGTTTTTTGTAAGTCGATAATATAAATATCATCTCTTGTTGTGAAGATATATTCCTTCATTTTTGGATTCCATCTTTTGGTTTGATGACCAAAATGAACCCCAGCCTCTAATAAATTACTAATAGAAACTACAGCCATTAAAAATCCCTCCTTCGTTAAACTTCTATTTACCTGCAAACGACACCTACCACCTCTTCGGCACTCGGTAAAATATCTCAGTAAATATGAATATTTGACTTTTAAAGCCATAAGTATTGTATCAAAACCAGGATTTAAGTGCAAGTAGCAACCTTTAAGTTTTAGAAAAAAGTTTGCCTATTTAAAAGTATTTTTATTTATTTTTAGGTTTTCTAACTAATTTAGGTCCTTCTTGTTCATACTGACTTTCTTCCTTTGGTATCTCTTCATCTATAACTAAACCACTAACATTTTCTTCTTGATATAGTTCTTCTACTTTTTTATCAAATTTAGCATCGTTTTTCTTTTCTATATTTTTCTTAAACTCTTCTTGAATTTCTTTATTTTCTAAAGGATTATATTTAGCCACCACTTTAATAGTACAATTAGAATCATTTCCAATTCCATATTCAAAACTAAATTCCATTTCATTATTTAAATGATTAATAAATTCAGGATTATCT
>CAKOSD010000047.1 GCA_934101745.1 uncultured Bacilli bacterium
ATGCTATTAGGTGTAGCTGTGGGGGTAATTTCCGCAACAGTAACACTATCGATTGAACTTGAAAAATCCACATTCATCGTATTATTATCGGGTTTTACATTAGCACTGGCTTGGATGTTTAAAACATTTGAAAATGAGGCAAAACCAACCGATAAACCTAATACGGCTACTACTAAAGCAACTATGGCGATAACTTGAGCATTTCTATTCTTTTCCATTTAATATCCTCCTACCTTAACAAATTATAGCATACAAATTTGGGGTAAGCAAGAATTTTGCTAGTTAACTAACAGCAATCTAATTAAAAAATTAGTTTCTCCTAACAAGGATAAATCTTTTTTATTTAATGGTCTTAATTATTATTTTATAATCAATTATTTGGTAGCACCATTTGACAATTTATATCTTTTTTATATACTTCTTGCTTTTATAATAATATTTATTTTAGAAAATTGAATTTTAAAGGATAGACTTAAATAATTTAATTATTTTCTTTTAATTAAAGAATATAAACCTAATAAAAATAAAATAAACCAGATATTAAAGATAATATATTTTAAATATTCTATAAAAGTATAACCTATTACTAACATATTAAGGTTTAAAAAAGCAAATACTAAGTAATTACTTATAAAAAGAGTACTAATTAATTTAATAAATATTATATTCATAATAAAATATATTTCTATTTTAAAAAAAATATTATATAATTAACTAGGTGATTTTGATGGAATTAATTAAGTATGTGATCTTAGGTATTATCCAAGGTTTAACAGAGCCTCTTCCTATTTCTAGTAGTGGTCATTTATTAATATTTAGAGAATTATTTAATACTAATATGTTTAATGATTTAAACTTCGAAGTTATGGTTAATTTTGGTTCATTTATTGCAATTTTAATTATCTTCTGGAAAGATATCGTTAGATTGGTAACTAACTTTTTTAAATATTTATTTGCCGATAAAAAAGAAAAAAAGAAATACTATGAAGATTTTAAATATTGTATGCTAATTGTAGTGGGATCTATTCCTGTTGGTATCATTGGTTTAATATTTAAAGATAAGATTGAGGCTTTTGCTAGTGTTAAAGAAGTAGGTTTTGCTCTTCTAATTACCGCTTTAGCATTATTCATCGTAAAAAATAGTAAGGGTAAGAAAAAAGATAATGAGATAACTTATAAAGATGCTATTATCATTGGGTTATTTCAAATGTGTGCCTTACTTCCGGGATTGTCTCGTAGTGGGATGGTACTAGTTGGGTGCTTACTTTGCGGTTTAAATAGAGAATCTTCTTTAAAATATACCTTCATGTTATATTTTCCCGTTTCCGTTGCTTCTTTTGGTTTAAGTAGTATTGATGTTTTAAAGAGTGGCATTGCTAGTAATTTATTATTAGGTTACTTCTTAGGTATGGTTGCAGCAGGAATTGTAACTTACTTTACTTACCAATGGTTATCTAAAATTGTGCAAAATGGCAAACTATGGAAATTTTCTATTTACTGTGTAGTTGTTGCCTTATTTATCTTTATTTACTTTAGATAGTATCTATAATCACTAAAAAACTTACCGAATTAGGTAAGTTTTTTTTAAAAGTAAGTATAACAAACAAAAAATTTATTATAATTATAATATAGTAGTTTACATAAATATAGTAGTTTACATATTATTTTTTAAGATTAACTATCAATCATTAAGAAAACGGGAGGTTAAAAATTTATTTTATCTCCGAAAAACAAATAGTTGCAAAAAAAATAAAGTATGCTATACTACTATTAGAAAGAACGAGAGTTCTTAAATAAAAAAAGAGATACATTTGACTTCGTACGTTAGATGTTTCTCAGTCCATTTTGGTAATGTAATGAAAAATCATCTATTCACAAGCGAGTAGATGTTTTTTCGTTATCTTTAAAAGATAATAAGTTATTTTCTTCTTATAGAATTTATAACTTCGTCTAAAATGACTAAGATAAGAGCGAATATTACTAGATATTCCACTTTTTTTCTCCATTCTAGGACCACCTCTCTTCCATTTTCTTAATAGATTAAAATTATGGACTGAGATAAACATACAACTATCAAATGTATTTAACAAATATGTATCATAATAACCAGTATAAATCTATCATATTATTAAACTTTAAATTAATATTTTTTAACGCAACTTTTGAAAACATTTACTTTTTTAAATAAATTATCATAGTTAAAATATTATTTTGAAAATCATATGTCATCCTACCACCTGTCATTTCTATTAAAGACCTTGCAATAGCAAGACCTAATCCCCTACTTTTACTACCACTATTAACCGTATAATACTTATCGAATAACTTAGATACATTTACGCTATTCAAATTAGTCGCATCATTACTAATTTTTATCACTCCATTATCATCTAAAGAAATAAGTAAAAAAGTCTTACTATACTTAATTGCATTTGAAAAAACATTGTCTAAAACTCGTACAAATAAATCTTCATTTACTAAAACTCTTATCTTTGCAGTCGTTATATTTACCTTAACTTCTAACTTTTTGTCTTTAATTAAAGGATAAAAATTAAGTAAAGTATCTTCTAAAATTCTATTTACAAGTATATTTTCTTTATAATCTTTATTTAAATTATTTGTCTTACAATAAAGAAATAAATCATCAGTTAAATTTACTAACTCATTAGTCTTCTTCATCATAATTTGAAAATATTCTTCATTATACTTCTTATCAACTTCTAATAATTCAAGATACCCTTTAATAACCGTTAAAGGTGTCCGAATATCATGAGTCATGTTAGTTATTAATGCTTCTAAAGTGCTAGTATGTTTCTGATATTTTATCTCTTTTTGTCTTAATGTTTCCAAATAATCATTTAACTCTTTAACAAAACTTTGAATTTTTCTATTGTGACTAGATACCGTAATAATTCCATTAGTATCGTTATCTAAAATAAATTGTAAAGACGATTTTATCTCTTTATACGAAATACTCGTAATAACCTTATCAACAAGAAAAAAGACTATAATAAGTATTAAAATTATAATTAAAATAATACTCATTATAATCAAATCCTTTCTAATTAATTTGTTTTTTCCTAAATAAAATTATACCATAAGTCGTTAGAAAAATTGATAGTATTATACTTACTATAGGTAAAGTATGAAGAGAATCTTCTAAAGAGCTTATTTTATAAACTTCACCCATTGGAGTAATATTAAGAATAAAATCATAAAAATATTTATAAAGGCCATAGGTCGAGCGATAATCAATAGATACTAAATCAATAGAGCGCATTTGCCATACAATAGTAATAAAATTAACTAAAGAACTGCCTAGAGTCGATGCAAATGTCATAGTAACAAATGTATACACACATGAGATAAAAAGAATAACTAAAAAAGATAGAAAGAAAAACCAAATAACATCCTGCCAAGTATTAGCAATACCTGTGCCTCCTAAAATTAAATATATTAGTAAGACGCCACTTAAATAAAATGAGGAAAAAATGATATTAACTAAGATACTAGTTAGTAAATTAACTAAATAAATGCTAGGACGAGAATGTCCAGTAATAATTTGATTCTTAACTGTTCCATGACGATAAAAAGCATTAAAGAAGAAACCTAGAAAAATAGGTAAAAAAAGAAAACCAACATAATTATGCATAAAGATAACACTACCTAATTGATTAGGACAATCAACACAAGCTAAGGGTTCAAAACCATTCATATTGATATAACTATAAATTCCGATTAAAAATATTATCCCTCCTAAAATATAAAAAGTCTTACTTCTTTTCAATCGATAAAAATTAGCATTGATAAGTTTAAGCATCTTGTCCTCCCATTAAATTTAGATAATAAGTTTCTAAATTTTCTTTATTCTCTTCCAGAGATAAAATATCAACTCCATTTTCACTTAATAAGATAATTAAATTAGTCACATTCTTTACATCATAAATAATAACCATCTTTTTATCAACAACTTCATATTCATAATTTTTTCTTATGAGTATTGGCACTATCTTCGTTATATTATTAGTTTTTATAATAATCTTCTCCCGCAAAATCTTATTTAAGTTATCTTTAGTTATTTCTTTTATAATATGCCCCTGTTTAATAAAACCATAAGTTGTTGCTACTTTAGATAATTCATCTAAATTATGGGAAGATATCAAAAAAGTTATTTTCTTTTCCTTATTTAATTTCAAAATAAGTTCTCGTAAAAAAATAATTCCTTCTGGATCCAGACCATTTGTCGGCTCATCTAATATTAAAAAGTCCGGATGACTCACTAAAGCGATAGCTAATTCTAACCTTCTTGCCATCCCTAGCGAAAAATATTCGGCATGTAACTTGCCCGTATCAACTAGACCAACTAGTTCTAAAAGACTTTTTATCTCTTTATCATCGATTGTTAACCCAAAAGTTTTGTAAGCAATAACTAAATTATCATAAGCGGAAAAGCTTGGATAAAAACTACATCCTTCAAGCGAGGCATTTACTCTTCTTCGTTGTCTTTCTATTTCTTTACTATTATAGGGAGTAGCAAAAAGTTCATAAGTGCCATTACTAAGAGTTTGTAACCCTGTTATTATTTTCATAATTGTCGTTTTACCAGCACCATTATTACCAATCAAGCCATAAATATCGCCTTGCTTAATTTGTAAATTTACATTATCTAAAACCATAGTATTGCCATAATATTTAAATAAATTTGTGAGCTTTAAAACATTTGCCATCTTTAATCATTCCTTTCTATCTACAATTATAACCTAAAATAGTTAACAAAATGGTTAAAAAAAGGTTAAGATTTGGTTAATATTATTGATATTTAGCATTATTAAACACTTTTTACTAACAAAAAAACATTTATTGCCAAACAAAAAAGCCTCTATCCTAATTTTCTAGATAGAAGACATTTTTTTGATACTTCTTAGTCTTTTAACTTATAACCAATTCCCCAAATGGCCTCAATATACTTAATACCTGTATAATCCTTTATTTTACGATTTAAATTACTTATGTGTACTTTTATAGATGCATCATCACCATCAAAAGTATCATTTTCAATGAGAGCTAAAAGATTGTTTTTAGATAAGACCTTATTTTGATTGATAATTAATTGTTTTAATATAGCATATTCTGTTTTAGTAAGCTTTATTTTTTTATCTTCAATATATAAATAATGTAAATTAGTATCTAAACGTAAGTTTTTATAAATTAGCTGTACCTTTGGAGTAACCATTTTTCTTCTTAAAATCACTTGAATCCGTGCTAAAAGTTCAGCATTAGAAAAAGGCTTAGTTATATAATCATTTGCACCATTCAAAAGATTATTTACTTTATCAAAAACACTTTCTTTAGCACTCAGTACAATAATAGGGATATTATTAAACTTAGCAATTATTTCTTCACCACTAATACCTGGAAGCATTAAATCTAATAAAATTAAATCTGGTTCTTCATTTTCTAACACCAAAAGACATTCTGTCCCTGAATAAGCTGATATTACTTCATAATTATTATCAATCAATAACTTTTTAACTAAATTATGAATATCATTATCATCTTCGACTAATAAAATTTTTACCATTTATCCCACCTGCTTTATGTTTTTTATTTTAGAATACTTTTAATTTTAACTTTTATACTTTCTTTATCATAACCTAATTGTTGCATACTTTCCATTACAGTACCACTTGGCATAGCCTCATTAATACCAATAATATTATCATAAGAAGTATAACGACACCATATATCTTGACTGGATGATTCAACAACAATAACCTTACCAACTAAAAGCCCATTTTTATCAGTATTACTCATTTTATCAAAAAGTTCTTTACATGGAACGGATACCACTCTTAAATCAATACCTGTTAGGGCTAGTTCTTCAGCAACTACTAAGGATAAAGTAACATCAAAGCCACTACTTATGATAGTACCAACAGGATTTTTACCTTCTCTAATGATGTAGGCACCTTTATTAACACTGGCGGCTTTACTACCTTTTAAAACATGGGTTATTTCATTACTTAGAACTAAACAAGTAGTTTTTTTAGCTTTTAAAATAGTGTCCCAAGTCCCAATTATTTCATTAATATCACTAGGTCTAAAAACTAAAATATTGGGGATATTTCTTAAAATATTTAAAACTTCAAAACTTGATTCTACGGCCCCCTTCTTGGAATTACTAAAGCCATCATGAGTAAAGATATAACATACAGGTAAATTCATTAAAGAGTTCATTTTAATATCTTCTAACATAGCGTAAGCATATCTTAAATGGGTTGCCCCAAAGGTTTGAAAGCCATAAGAAGAAATACCACTTAAAATACTACCCATGGCGGCTTCGCGAACGCCAAAAGTTATATTACGGCCCCAATAATTTTTAGGAGTAAAATAAGCCTCTTTACGTAAGTTAACCCGACAACTTGAGGCCATATCACTAGAGCCACCTAAAATAAAGGGTATCTTATCGGTTAGGATATTCATTATTTTATTATTAGACTCCGTCATTTCTTCTTGATAAGTATTTTGAATTTTAAAACTATTCATATCTAGATTGAAACCAATATCTTTATTATCTGCAAAATTTACGAGCATTTTAATTTCATTAGAAGGATATTTAGCCATCGCATCATGATATTCTTGCCATAATTTATATTTTCTGCTAACACGATTTTGAATATATTTACGATAATTATCTAATAATTTATCATCTATTTGGAATTTTTCCGTACTTAAACCATATTTTCTTTTTAAATTTTCTAAGTCATCTTTAGTTAGAGGGTGATCATGAACAATATTCGTATTCTGGTTAAAAGAATCTTTACCAATAACCGTTTTAATTTCAATTAAACTAGGTTTGTTAGTAACTCTTTTGGCTCTTTTAATCGCCTTATCAATTTTATCAACTGAATCGCCTTCAGCAACATAATCGGTTTGCCAACCCATACTAGAAAACTTTTTTAAGATATCATCAATACTAGATTTTTCTAAATTATTATCCATGGTCATATTATTAGAGTCATATAAAACAATTAAATTACCAAGATTGTAAAGACCGGCTAAGGAAGCGGCTTCCATAAAGATTCCAGATTCAATATCGCCATCTCCTATTAAACAATATATATAGTGATTAATAAGGCGTTGGCCTTTAATATATTTACTGAGTAGGCTTTGATAATATTTTTCACCAATGGCCATGCCGATAGCGGCACTAAAACCATAACCAGTCGGGCCAGTTGTTAAATCCACCCCTTTAGTTTTCAACATATCATTAAGAAGCGGTGTCTTACTACTGGGTTTACCAAATTTTTTTAAATCATCCAAAGTAATATCAAAGCCCGCCATGTACATATTAGCATACAAAAGACCACTTGCATGGGATGCAGATAAAACTAACCGATCACGATTTAACCAGTCTGGAGCGCTAGGCATTATATTTAAATGCTCAGTAAAAAGAGTATAGATAATACTGCTGGCTCCTAGGGAAATACCAGGATAACCGGCTT
>CAKOSD010000048.1 GCA_934101745.1 uncultured Bacilli bacterium
CTTTATCGGTATTTATTTTCGTAAAATTAAAAAGAATGTCCAAAATAAATTAGGCATAGATGAAAATAAAAATAAAGAAGTAGAATCTGATGAGATTAAAATAGAAAAATAACAAGAAGTGAGTGATTTTTATGTTGAATTTTACAGTTGGACCAGTTCAATCTAGTGAAGAAATATTAGAGATTGGTTCAGAACAAGTTCCTTATTTTAGAACTCCAGAATTTTCTAAAATAATGTTAGAAAATGAGGCTTTAATAAAAAAATTAGCCAAGGCTCCAAGTAATGCCAAAGCCGTTTTTTTAACCGGTTCTGGAACAGCGGCGATGGAAGCAACTGTTATGAATGTTTTAAATACTAAAGATAAAGCCTTAATAATTAATGGGGGTAGTTTTGGAACCCGTTTTGTTAAATTATGTCAGTTACATGGTATTGCTTATGAAGAATTAAAGTTAGATACTGGTTGTGGTTTTACTAAAAAAGATTTAGAAAAATATGAAAATTCTAATTTTACTTGTGCTTTAGTAAATTATCATGAAACATCAACTGGCGAGTTATATGATATAAATTTATTAAGTGATTTTTGCAAAAGAAATAATATGCTATTAATAGTTGATTGTATCAGTGCTTTTTTAGCAGATGAATTTGATATGGAAAAATTAAATGCTGATGTCATGATAACTGGTTCCCAAAAAGCCTTAGCTTGTCCTCCAGGAATTTCTATTATTGTCTTAGCCGATAGAGCGGTTAAAAGAGTATATAATAATGAATCAAAGTCGATGTATTTAGATTTAAAAAGTGCTTTGGAAAACGCCCAAAGAGGTCAAACACCATTTACCCCTGCGGTTTCAATATTAAGACAAATAAATAAACGCTTACATTTAATAGATGAAAATGGTGGGGTTTCAAAAAGTATTCAAAATACTAAAGAGTTGGCGAACTATTTTCGAGAATCTATTAAAGATTTACCTTTAGAAATTGTACCGGATAATTGTTCTAATGCGGTTAGTGCTCTTCATCCTTTAAAAAATAATGCTTATGAAATATTTACTGTATTAAAAGATAATTATCAAATATGGGTTTGCCCTAATGGGGGCGATTTGAAAGATAAAATCTTTAGAGTAGGACATATAGGGGCTTTAACTAAGAATGATTACGATAAATTACTTGCAGCTCTTAAAACGATGCATGAACAGGGGATATTCTGATGAAAAAAGTTATTACATATGGTACTTATGATTTTCTACATTATGGTCATATTAGATTACTAGAAAGAGCAAAAGCCTTAGGAGATTACCTAATTGTTGGGGTTACTTCGGAAGATTTTGACCGGAAAAGAGGAAAAATAAATGTTCGACAATCTCTGGCTGAACGTATAAATAATGTTCGCAGTACCGGACTTGCCGATGAAATAATTGTAGAAGAGTATATTGGTCAAAAAATTGATGATATCAAAAGATACGGTATAGATACCTTTGTTTTAGGGTCGGACTGGGAAGGAAAGTTTGATTATTTAAAAGAATATTGTAATGTCGTATATCTACCCAGAACCGAAGGAATATCAAGTACTCAAATTCGATGTGAACAACATGAAATAAAAATGGGAGTCGTAGGTGATGATATTGATTTTCTAAATAAATATTGTTTGGAAGATAACTATGTTAATGGTATTAAAATTATAGGTATTTGTACTAATGCTCCTAAGAATGTCTTAAAAGAAAAATCACCTGTTAAAGAATTAGAGATTACTACGGATAATTTAGATGATCTTCTTAGTAAAGTTGATGCTGTTTACATTAATTCGCCAATAGATAAACATTATGATGAGATAATGAGGAGTTTAAAGGCGGGGAAACACGTATTATGTGAATCACCTATTTGTAATAATAAAAAGAAATGCAAGGAATTATTTGCTCTTGCTAAAAAGAAAAAGTTAGTCTTAATGGATGCTAATCGTACTTCTTATGCCATGGCTTATTCTCGTATGTTATTATTAATTAAGGGTGGCGAAATAGGTAATGTTTTATCTGTAGAGGCTAGTATAACTAATATGAGTAATTATATTAAAACTAAAAAAGCCCAAAGTTTTAATAACTTAGGGGCACAAGCCTTAATACCAATTCTTGATATTTTAGGGTGTAATTTCAATAAATATCACTTTTATACAAAAATGACTACCGATAATAATGACTTATTTACTAGATTAGATTTAGTATATGATAATGCTATTGCAACGCTAAAAGTGGCCGAAGGGGCTAAATCTGAAGGCGAATTAATAGTAACTGGCACTAATGGTTATTTAATTGTTCCTTCTCCTTGGTGGAAACCTGATTATTTTGAAATAAGATATGAAAATATGAATAATAATAAAAGATATTTTTATCAATTAAATGGAGAAGGAATAAGAAATCAATTACTATCATTTATTAATGCTATAAATGGTAATAAAAACTCTATGAATATTCAAGAAAAAACATCAATTACTATCTGTGACTTTATGGATAAGTTCCAAAATAATAAGAATTTAACTATCTTCTAAAAATTTTATTTTTGGCTTTTAAAAGATATTGTGGTATATTAGTAGTGTAGTGGAGGCAAAAATGCGTAAGAAAAATGGATATACTTTTATTGATATATTAGTAGTAATTATAGCCTTAGGACTTGTTACTTTATTTACTGTACCTAAACTTAGTCATGCTTTTGAAAATAATAAGGAAACTTTATATGATGAATCATTAGAACTTTATCTTAATCAAGCCACTAAGTATGGTAATACTATTAAAAGTGAAGTAAAAGAAAATAATTCTTATATAGTAAGTATTAAAGACTTAGTAGATAAAGGTTATATTGGGAGTACTAATGGTGATGTTACAGATATAAGAGATGGTAGTTCCATGTTAAATATTAAAATTCATCTTATTTACGATGAAGAAAAAGATGAAGTATATGCAGAAGTAGTTTAAGAAATTAGACTACTTTTTAAAGTGCAAAATTTTAAAATTAATACTGTCGCTTGCACAAAATCAAGAATAATAAATGGCTCATTTAGCACAAAATCAGGATTAGTGAAGAAAAAGTGTCAATAAAGTGTCAAATTTTTAGAGAAATTATGATAAAAAAATAAAAACATAGTATCATAATTTATGTAAGGAGTGATTAATTATGTTATACCCATCTATTGATAAATTATTAAATATCGTAGACTCAAAGTACAAGTTAGTCCACATTGCTTCTCGTCGTAGTAAGCAAATGATGGAAAATAAACATTTTCAAATGAATGAAAATGAATATAAGAGTAAAAAAGAACTAGGAAGAGCCCTTGAAGAATTAGAACATGGTCTAATCAAAGTGGAAAACTAGTTCCTTTTTTTTCTTAAATTTGTTATACTTAGTATATAGTAGGTGTAGTGTGATATGAAAAAAAATTTAATTCCTTTTTTGATTTGTTTAATATTTATAGGGTTTGGCTTTGGAATTATCAAAAGAGAGCAAAAATTAAATGATATTAATTATCTTTTAGAAACAAAATCATATTCTTATCTTTCAAGCAATGTTAAAGAATATATTAAAAATTATTATGAAGAAACCGGAGATATTTTATTAACGGAAAAAAATAAAAAAACTAATGAGCCTTATTTAAATAATGACTTTATAAATTATTTAGATAGCGATATTAAGGAAGATTATGAGGTTATACCAAGCACAACCGTTGTTGATTTTGTGGCTCCAGCAGAGGCCTCTTTAGAAAACTATCCAAGTAGTTATGATTTAAGAGATGTTAACGGAAATAACTATGTAACATCAGTAAAAAATCAAGGCTCCGAAGGCTTATGTTGGGCTTATGCTATTAATTCTTATTTAGAGAGTATGTTTTTAATAAGCACGGGTGATTTATATGACTTTGATGAACACCAACTAGATTATGCTACCGCCTCAAATGGTCTTTTAAATGCAGAACAATTATATAAACGAAAAGGGACCCGTAATGAAAGAAAGTTAAATGCTGGGGCTTGGTTTAGTAATCCAGAGGAAATAGTTTTAGATAGTTTAGGAATGGCTCCTCAATCCTGGACGGATGGACATAAAACCGAGATTGAAAATCTTACTCCGATTCTTGCTAGTGATGTTTATAATTTTAAAACATCTGATTATCAAGTTGATTCTACTTACCATTATCCAAGGCTGGATTTTGCTAGTGCTAGTCAAAATGATATAAATAGTTATATTACATCAGTTAAAAGTGCTATTGTAAAAGGTGGGGCTTACTTAAGCGGAATTGGCCCTGATTCTGATTGTTCATTTTTTATGGGACAAAGTGAGATTGTTTATAATAATGGTTATTGTTCCGGTGGCAGTCATGCTATGCATATAATTGGTTGGGATGATGATTTAGAATATAAAGTTTGTACTAGTGATGATAAAAAACACTATAGCGAAGATATAACCAATTGTTCAAGTACTAATTTAGTAAGTGGTAAAGGGGTTTGGATAGTAAAAAATTCTTGGGGTAGTAGCCATAATTACGTCTATTTTACTTATGATTCCAAAATTAATATATATACAATTAACTCTTTATCGAAAAGAGATTGGGATAACTTTTATACTGATACTACCGGAACAGAAATAACTAAACCAACTAATACTTTAGAACAAATAACTAAACTTAAAATAGAACTGCCAGATGCTAATACTACTTATAATGTTAATTTAATAACTGATTCTAATACAACTTTTTTAGGTCAAATAAAATCTACTTATCCTGGCTTTTATGAACTAGATTTAAGTGATAAAGATATAAAAATTCAAAAAAATTTTACGATAAAATTAAGTAAAGATAAATTTTTAGGTGAACAAACATATACTAAGGCTGTTCATGTTTATACTAATAATATTGATAAAACTGAGATTGCTACAACTGATAATTCTTCTTATGAGGCCTATTTTACTAATGAAAATAATTATGCAGTCCGTATAACTTCTAGATTACGTAATGTAGATAATAGTACTATTGTCGTTTATCGTTTAAAAGATACTAATGGTAAGGTAGTTGCAACTAATATTATTAGTGAAGAAAATGCTATCTTTGCCAATAATTTATATTCAATGATTCATATTGATAGTGCTGTTACTCCAGGTAAATATATTTTAGAAGTATTAGATGGTAATACTGTTCTTAGTAGTTCAGAGGTAAATATAAAGGATAATATTTTATATATAGGGGGAGCAGGGACTAATACTAATCCCTATAGGATTACTAATAATATTCAATTAGATATGGTAAGATTAAGACCAAGTAGTAATTTTGTTTTAGAAAATAATTTAGATTTAACTTATGATACTCAAGATAAGAATGGTAAATTTTATAATAGTGGTAAGGGTTTTGAACCAATTAGTAACTTTACCGGTAATTTTAACGGCCTAGGTCATACTATTAAAGGTCTTTATATTAATAGTACTTTAGATAATGTTGGCTTATTTAGTGATATTTCTTATTATACGGGAATAGTTAGTAAAGACCAAGTGGTTCTTGACTATGGCTTAATAAATAATATTAAGTTTGATGAGGTAAATATAACTGGTAAGAAAAATGTTGGCGTTGTGGCTGGGACGATTGATTTAGGCAATAAAGATAAAGCAGTTTCTATAAGTTCCATTGCCGTTAATTCAGGAACAGTTACCAGTACTTCCCAAGTAGCCGGTGGTATTTTTGGTATTTTAAATTATGGAAATGATAGGGAAAGTACGGAAATAAATGGTTTATTTAACGCGGCCAGTATTAATGCTTCAACTGATGCTGGTGGTATCTTTGGCGAAGTCATTAACTCTAAAAGTAGTAGTAATTTAAGTATGGAGGCCTTAGAAAATTTAGGCAGTGTAAGTGCTAGTAATGCCGGCGGCTTAATTGGTAATTTATTAATTCAAGAAACGCCTTTAACGATAAGCGCCTCAATTAATAATGGGAAAATAAAAGGAACTAGTAATAGTTGTGGTATTTTATGCAGTAGCATTACAAGTAATATTGAAGTTTCTTTAATTAATGATTTTGATACGAGTAATAATTTTACTAATTCTAACACAGGACTTAATATAAATAAAAATAATGGCCCTTTAGACATTGAAGATTATGGAAAAGAAACAACTTATGCTAATTTACCTTTATTTGATATGTATTATGATGTTTATGATAATCGTCTTCCTATTTTAAATAATGCTACTTACCAACCTACTAATTTAGTTAAAGAAATTACTATAAAAGCCGGTAAAGAAGTGAATTTAAAGGATTACTTAGAGCCAAAATCTCGAATCAATAATAGTAAAGTAACTATTCTAAATAATGATAATTATATAACTTATGATGATAATACTCATATTATAAGTGCTAAGAAAGTAGGTGAGGCTACTTTAAAGTTTATAAATTATGATGATATTTATAAGCAAACGGTTAATATAAAAGTAGAGCCTATTAGTGATAAATACTATATAAAATATGAAGCCAATGGTGGTACCGGGACAATGGATATCCAGACTCTAACTTTAAATACTAAAACCAAATTAAGTCCTAATCAATTTAAAAAGGAAGGTTATAAATTTTTAAAATGGAATACTAAGGATGATGGCAGTGGGGATAGTTATCCTGATAATGGGGAAGTTACTAATTTAATTAGTACGCCTGAAGAAACTATTACTTTGTATGCTATTTATGAAGAAGTAAAAAAAGAAGATTTTCAAGTTACTATTGATAGTGAAAATAAGAAAATTATCTTTAAACAGACCTTAACACCAGTTAGTTTACTGAAAAATTTTACTACTAAAACAATAAAAGTTTATAATCAAAAGCAAGAAGAGATTAATGTCGATGCCTATATTGGAACTGGTTATCAAATTGAAGTTTATGAGGGTGCTAATCTATTAGAAAAGTATACCGCATCTTTTATTGGTGATGTCAATGGTGATGGAATAATTGATATCTCAGATGTGGCTAAGTTATATACAAATATAATGAATGTAACTACAGATGATTTAGTTACCTTAGCCGGTGATACTAATGGCGATAAAGACTATGATATATCAGATGTGGCTTTAGTTTATAGTGAGGTGATGAAAAAATGAAAAAAAATTTTCTTTTAATCTTGGGGGTTTTAGTTAGTACTTCATTTCTTAAAGTCTCAGCGTTGGAAGACTATAAAACTAGTATTACGTGTGCTAAGGCTTATTATAAAGTAAATGAAGAAATAAGTTGTGATGTTGGTATCAATACAAGTAAGAATATTTATGGCTTTTCTGCCGATATTGTCTTGGAGGGCGCAACCATTAAATTAAATGAATGTGCCTCTATTTGGCAAGGCGGTTTAACCGGTAGTAAAATTGGTGTTTATAATTCCAGTCCTCTTACTGGTAATCTTGGGGTTTGTAATCTTACTATCACTAAAAGTAGTGATGAT
>CAKOSD010000049.1 GCA_934101745.1 uncultured Bacilli bacterium
TGAGCCTTACCCCAGACATATTCCCACTTCTTTTGGGCTTCTATACTATTTTTCAAAGCCCTACTTACTAGTTCAAATCTTTTAACCTCATCATCTAAATATTTAATTTCTTTAATCATCTTTTTTAACATACTATAACAAGCCTTGGGACTATACCCCTTTTGCATTAATAAATCATAAAATTCTTTAGGATCACACAAATGTAAGACCTTACCCCCATCCATATAATATTTAATCTCGTTATTTTCTGTAAAAACGGGCGTATTGTTTAAAACTAGTTCTTTTTTCTCATTATTTTTTTTAGTATATAAAAGATAACTACTAGGTAAGTCTTCTAAACTATTTTTCATATATAAAATTTGGTTTTCTATTCTTTTGGCATTATTATTATTACCAGTTAAATACCGAATTACCAGATAACCATTTTGTAAATATTTTTGATACAAATCTAAAAATACTTTCGTATTACTTTCTTTAATTTTATCATCATCCCCCTTTATTTGATATCCTTCTATTAAAGAGGCCATGCCTTCTTCTAAAGAACCATTAAAACCCTTATTATTAAACTTAGCATTGCTTTTAATAACATCTAAAATTATCATGGCGGCAAAATCATTCTCAGTTTTTAAAGAGGCTACAATAACATCAAATAAAGGAATATATTCTTTAATTACCCCTTCATTATAAGAATTAATTAACTTATCTATTGTTAATTCTAACTTCGTAATAATATTTAAAATTAGGTTACATAAGTCAAATTTACACTTAATTTCTTCTTCTTCCTCTTTATTTTTTAAAGCCTCATCACTTATTAAAAATTGAGTACTAATTTTTTCTTTTTCTTTATTAGTATTATTTTTTATAGCACTTAAATTTATTTTAGTATCTTTTAATACATCAATAAAACTTCTTATCGTACTTTTAGGTATTTTATATTCCATTATTATTCACTTTCTTTATTTAATCATCTTAATTTCCTAATAACATTTTTCTAAAACCACTAGTAGTAAACATTAATTAGGGATTTTTATTCTATCATTTCTACCTTAATTGTCAACCTAATTTAGAAAAAAGTAAGCCTAGATTCTGACAATTGTTTTCAAAATGTAAAAAGTGCTTCCAAAAGTCCGAAATATAAGCAAAAGTTAGCCAAAATAAAGAAAACTTATAGTAACACTCCTTGCAAATATGCTATAATGCATAAGAGGAGAGATTAAAATGAATAAGAAAATACAAAAAGTAGTTGCTCTTAGTATTGCCAGTATGACATTACTTAGTGGCTGTGGGGCTAAAACAATACCAACTTTAAGTGATGGAAGTCAGGCTATTGTTACCTTCAAAGATGATGTTAAAATTAGTATTAACGACTTTTATAACAAAATGAAAGATCGTTACGGTACTGAGGTTATCCTTAATATGATTGATAAGATGATCCTAGAAAAGAAGTATGCCGATACTATAGAAGATGCCAAAAAGAATGCTGATTCGGTTATGAGTCAATTAGAGGCTAGTTATGGTGATAAATTACTTAGCGCTATCCAAACTTATACGGGATATCAAACTCTTGATGAATATAAGGATTATGTATACTTAAGTTACTTACAAAATAAAGCCGCTGAAGATTATGCCAAAGAAAATATTAGTGAAAAAGAAATCAAAAAATATTATAATGATGAAATTAAACCTGATATTAAAGTTTCGCATATTTTAATTAGTGTAAACTACGCTTCTGATGCTTCTGATGATGATAAGACTAAGGCTAAAAACGAGGCTAAGGCTAAGGCTCAAGAGGCTCTAGATAAACTAAAGGCTGCTGATAAGAGTAAGATTGCCGAAACATTTAGCGAACTAGCCAAAGAATATTCTAATGATGATTCTTCTAAAAACGATGGTGGTAACTTAGGATTTATTAATACTGATACTCTAGGTTCTAACTATGATAAGCTTGTTACGGAGGCTTATAAATTAAAAGATGGCGAATACTCATCTAATATTGTTGAAACGGAATTAGGATATCACTTAGTATATCGTACAGAAACTAAAGAAAAAGCCAAATTAGACGATGTTAAAGATAAAATTATTGACGCTTTAGTAAGTGATTATTTAAAAGAAAATCAAGAGGCTTATATTAAGTCAATGCAGGCTGTTCGTAAAGAATATGGTATGGATATTGTTGATGATGATTTAAACACAAATTATACTAATTATATTCAAAATTCTTTATTAAAAATTCAAGAAAACAAGAAGAATAATTCATCTAGTAACTAGTTTAAAAAAAATATCAAGAAAACAAAACTTGATATTTTTTATTTATTACTTATTATAATCTTTAAAACCTAAATAAAATACTTTAGGAGCCTTACAAACAAACTCCATCTCTTTATTAGTTACTGGATGTTTAATTACTAATCTATTAGCATGAAGTCCCAAACGACTTAAAGAATTTATTTTAGCCTCATACTTTTTATCCCCAACAATCGGATTACCAATATAAGAAAGACTAGCCCTAATCTGATTTTTTCTTCCCGTTTTAATTCTTACCTCTATTAAACTTTGCGTCTTATTAGTATCTAATACTTCATACTCCGTAACACTAGATAACCCTTTATCACTAACATAAACCCGGTGATTTTTATCTTCTTGTAAATAAAATCTTAGAGTATCTTTAAGTTTTGGTAATCTTCCTTCTACCACAGCAATATATTCTCTTGTATAACGAAGCCAGTTATTTTGTAACATCTCTTTTAACTTAGGATTTTTAGCAAATAAAACAAGTCCTGATGTATCTTTATCTAATCTATGCACTACAAATACTTTTTGATTTTTCTTATGCAAATACTCTCTTACTTCATGATACAAAGTCCGCATTTCTTTTTTATCGGTGGCTACCGTAAGTAACTTTGCTGGTTTATTTACAACTAATATTTCTTTATCTTCATATATAATATTTAACTTTTTCATTTAATCTAATTCTCCTAAATCTTTAAGATAAGACTCGTATTCATCTAAAGCTGCAAATATCTCACTAGCACTCTTACAACTACAAATCTTATTTTTCATTTCTTTACTCTTCGGCATTCCTTTTAAATAATATAGAATATGACTTCTAATCTCTAGGGAAGCACTTATTTCATTAGTATCTTCGCATAGTAACTTATAATGATAACGCATCATTTCGATTTTTTCTTTATTTGTTACTTTTTCGGGTTCTAAACCTTTTTCTAAGTAATTAACACAATCTCTTATTAACCAAGGGTTACCTAGTAAGCCCCTACCAATCATGACGGCGTCACAACCAGTTTCTTCTAACATTTTCTTAGCAAGATAACAATCAGTTACATCGCCATTACCAATAACTGGAATAGATACAGCCTCTTTAACTTTTTTTATTATGCTCCAATCGGCCTTGCCCGAATAACCTTGGGCTCTAGTTCTAGCATGAATAGCAATCGCCTTGGCTCCAGCTTCTTCACAGACTTTAGCTACTTCCACAGCATTAATATGTTCGCTATCCCAACCCGCTCTAATTTTAACGGTTACAGGGACTTTAACTGCCTTGACTACACTAGATACTATTTTTCTAATCTTTTCTGGATCTTTTAAAAGAGCACTACCGGCTTGATTTTTAATAGCCACTTTAGGAACCGGACACCCCATGTTAATGTCAATAATATCGGGATGTTGAATTTTTTCTACTAACTTAGCCGCTTCTACAAATGATTCTTCATCACTGCCAAATATTTGTTGACTAATAGGTCTTTCTAACTCATCCATTTTAAGTAAATCTAAGGTTTTCTTACTTTGATAACACAAAGCCTTATCACTAACCATTTCGGCATAAATTAAACCTGCTCCCATCTTCTTTAGAATTTTGCGATAAGAAGTATTCGTAACTCCCGCCATTGGCGCCACTACAACCTTATTCTTAATATAAACATTTCCTATATTCATTTTTTCACCCAATTTCTTTAACGACTTAAATAAGTACATTCATTATAGCACACCAATACCTAACTACCAAGTAAATTTAATTACTAACCCTTAGTTTATTATAATTTTAAAAACTACCAGCCTATACTAGTAGTTTTCTTATTAATAAGATAATTCTTGGAGAATATTAGATAAATTCTTTATTAAATTAGAATTACTTATTACTTCAATAGCCTCATTTATCTTCGCCATATCAATTTCATCTATACTTTTAATACTTAATGCCTTATCAAAATTATAATCACTCATAGTAATATTTTTTTCTATCTCATAGTTAATATCATAAGTTGTATCTTTATATTTTAAAGTAAGTAATCCCTTTGTTATATCGCCATCTTTATTTGCCTTATTAGTTATAATAATAGGATAAGTTTTACCCTCATGATATAATTTCATATCTAATAAAAAGTTATCTTTATTATTAATATTAATATCATAAATTAATTCTCCTAAATTATAAACCTTAATAAGACTTTCTTGATTAGTTTTATCAATACTCAATTTAAGTTCTAAATCAATAATATCTCCACCAACATTAATATTTATTTTATCACCATCTGGTCTAACACTTAAATTTAAAAATTCTCCCCAATCAATATCTACTATTTTTATTGTCCCATTTTGTTCATATACACTAAAAGTACCTTCATCATTGATATTATTATATATTTCTTTAAAATTATCCGCTGTTATATTATATCTTTTAAAGTAATTTCCAAAAAAACTAAATAATTTATCTTTTAAGATAGTATTTTTATCAATATTATTTATTAAGACTTTAATAGAATCTTTATTTAATTTATAAGTATGTTTTTTTAATTTTACTTTATTATCATTAATAGTTACACTTTCTTTAGAAGTACTTACATATCTCCCTTTAAATGATTTATTAATCGTACTATTTAACATATTAACTAAATCTTTTAAATTACTAGTATTAAAAGTTAAACTTGAAGTTAATGTTTTAATATAATCATTTAAACTAGCATCACAATTAACCCCACAATTAGAATCTAAATCTAAATTTAATTGATAAATATTATCTAAAAGAGTATTTGATTTTAAGTAAATATTATTATCATGATATAAATTAATATCATATAAAGAATTATAATTTATATCTAAGCCTAATTTATTATTTTTATTATCCGCTTCTAACTTTAAAGATATTTTATCATTTAAATCATCTTCTTCATTAAAAGTAAAATTAAATCTAGTCGGACTATCAATATTTAAAAAGTCAATATTTTTATTATCTAAGCCTTCAATTAAACTATTACTTAAAGTATTAACAGTTGCTTTAAATACTTTGGTTTTATTAATATTATGTATTAGCAACGCTATTATCAGTCCTACTAATAGGATGATAATAGCAATTGTAATATCTTTCTTAATTGTTTTATTTTTCATATTCCTCCACATATTATTCTGTTATATTTTTTTAATTACAAGATACAAGAAGACCAGAAATTATTCCGAAAACTGCTCCCACTGGTCCAAACAGTAATAACGCCGCACCGGTAACTAATAAACCAGTGGCCACTTTAACCCCAATATTTGCTACCGCTCCACATTTATCAGATGAAACAGTTGCTGCATGGTATACACAGTTTCCCGCATTTGAACATACTCTTTGATAAATACTTTTTGAACTGCTGGCTTCTAATCTAAAGGTAACCGAATCACCTAAATCATAAGTTTGTCCATCCCAGCTTTGAGCCATAGAGGCTATTCCACTAGCAGGTTGTTTTGTTATATTCATTTTAAGAGTTGTATCAGTGCATTTACCAGCCCACAATAATCCGCAACCATATGTTTTTCCGGATTCAGCAACAGTTTCAAATGTCATACCTTCTCCCTGATCATTTACATATTCTCTTTTTACAGTGCCCCCACTACAATAGCCAGTTATACCAGCCTCGTTAGTAACAGTTCCATTTAATGCCTGACCGGTAGTATCCCAATTGATTGTATAAGAATTAGGAGAACCATTAATCGATTTACTTGTAACATAAAATGATGATGATGATATTTCGGCTTTAACATCAGATATGTACCAATCATTAGAACCCTTAGTCCCTGAAACACTAATTGAGCAACTTGGCGTCTGTGTTAATCTTCTAGCCCAACTACTACAAGAGCCACTAGTACCAGCTGCATTAGTAACAGTTCCATTTATTGTTATACCCGGAGTATCCCAGTTAACCGTATAACTACTAGAATTATTATTGGTTATTTTACTACTAACTATATGGGAAGATGAAGAACCAACACTGGCATTAATATTAGATGTGTACCAGTTGTTTTGACCCTTTGTTCCATTTAAATTAACCGAACAACTTGGCGTTTGAGCAAGTCTTTTTGTCCAGTTAGAACAACTTCCCTTTAAACCTGCTTCATTTACAACTTCGCCACTTACGGTCGTACCATCATTATCCCAATTAATAACGTATCTATCGCTATTATTATTAGTTATTCTCTTACTTGAAACATGAGGCGAATTAGAACTTATGGTATTAGTTACATCACTAGTATACCAATCACTCCAGCCTTTATTACCACTGGCATTAATGCTACAACTAGGCGCGGTAGCCAGTCTTTTAACCGATTTACTACAATCTCTTTGGTTACCGGCATTATCCATAACAATACCATAGTATGTTATCCCATCCGTATCCCAGGTTAAATTCTGCCTATTACTATTATTATAATTAGCACTATTGGCATTTAAACCATATCTAGCCACACCACTAGTAGCATCCGTGGCTGCTACACTCATCGCTACATTACTAGTGTACCAATTATTTTGACCCATGGTTCCACTCGCATTAACAGTACAACTTGGGGCTTCGGTATCACGTTTAACACTAACACTACAGTTACCTTTTAAACCTGCTTCATTTACAACTTCACCATTTACGTTAGTACCAGCATTATCCCAATTAATAACGTATCTGTCACTATTATTATTAGTTATTTTTTTACTAGAAACATGAGGTGAATTAGAACTTATCGTACTAGTTATATCACTAATATACCAACCATTATTACCAACATTACCACTGGCATTAATGCTACAACTAGGCGCGGTAGCCAGTCTCTTAACCGATTTACTGCAATCTCTTTGGTTACCGGCATTATCCATGACAATACCATAATAAGTTATCCCATCCGTATCCCAAGTTAAATCTTGTCTGTTACTATTATTATAACTAGCACTATTGGCATTTAAACCATATCTCGCTACACCACTGGTAGCATCCGAGGCTACTACACTCATCGCTACATTACTAGTGTACCAATTATTTTGACCCATGGTTCCGTTAGCATCAACATTACAACTTGGGGCCTCGGTATCACGCTTAACACTAATACTACAGTCTCCGGTTAAACCTGCATCATTCGTAA
>CAKOSD010000050.1 GCA_934101745.1 uncultured Bacilli bacterium
AATAAATACTAATAAAGGAATTAATAAGACAATTAAGAATAAATAATTATAAACATCCACTATCTTAAATATATGTTCTCTTTCTTCATAAGCCTTAATATTATCATTTATAATATATTTAAAAGCCTCAACATAACTAATATTAAGAAGACTAGCTATCTTTAAACTTTGATAAATTGCTAATACTTCCTTAATATTACTACGTTTATAAAACTTATAATAAGCATCTTCTAAACTAATATTATGTTTTAAATCCTTTAAAATCTTATCTAACTCATCCGTAATATCCCCATCTAAATTATTTATAGCATAACTTATAGCATTATCAATACTCATTTTTTTATTTAAACCATAATATATATACTTAGTACTTATAAAGACATCTTTAACTATTCTATTAGTTCTCTTAATATATAAATATTTCCAAAATAAATCAGGCAAAAAATAACTAGCCAGAAAAACTACTATAAAAATAAATGGACTAGCAGGCAAAATACTTAAAACTACCCCTAATAAACATAAAGATAAAGTAATAATAACTAATAATAATTTAATTGTAAAATAATCTACCGGACTAGTTCTATCTCTATTAATTTCTAAAATATATTTATCATATTTAAGCGATAATTTATTAACAAAATTATAGTGACTTAACCCGGCACTTAAATTATGAATAACCTTAAAAAAACTATCCGTAATATTAGTTAAAATCGAAGTATTATCTTTAGGAATATCTAAACTAAATTTACTTATTCGATGAACTTTTTTTAAAGTATTAGCAAGTTTTAAAAGAAAAATACCTATTAATATCGCTATACAAGCAATAACAATTTGAATTACATAAATTGGCATAACTACACCTCAAAAATATCATCTAAGGCATCATTACCATTATTTTTTAACTTTTTATAAATATAATTACTTTCTTTTATTAAACTAAAAGTATTATTTTCATAAACAAAGACATCCCTTAGTTTTTGCTCTGCTATTTCTTTAATGCCTGTTACTCTAATTTTAGTATCTGCACCTTTTTCCATATACACTAGAATATCAAACCCTGTATAAATACTATTTACCACCGTTTCTTCTTTCATATCTGGATTTTCTAATAAAACGTTAGTAACTAAATTTTCTAAAGTAAATTTACGAATATCAAAACTAGAAATAATTCCTTGTTCTTTATTAACTAACTTTAACAGTGTATTAGCATTTTTATTAGCATATATTAAGTATGAAGGACATAAAGCCTCAATTACATTAATATCGGAAGTATTAGTACTTACAAGTTGATGAGTACTATCTAAATTTTCTTTTAACCCCGCATAAACTATTCTTTCATTAGTTGGAATAAAATTTAATAAAGTGTTAATTAAAGTTCTTTTTCCACTACTCTTATTCCCACAAACTAAAATATTTAATTTAGCCTTAACACAAGCCTCTAGAAATCTGGCCATATAAGGAGTAAGTGTTCCTAAACGAATTAATTCTTCTATACTTTCTAAAGTCTTATCATTCTTACTAATTGTAAGTACCGGATTAGAAACCATAGGGGGTATTAAAAGTGTAACTCTCGCATCATCTAATGTTTTAAAAGAAATAGAAGGATCATCTAAAGAAATATTTAAGTTGTTTTTACGGGCTAAATTAGTAACCGTTTTAATAACATGTTCATCATTAATAAAAGAAATAGAAGGATCTCGATGATATCCCGTATTAGTTAAAACATAAACTAAACTAGGTGAATTAACAAATATCTTCTTAACCGAAGAATCATTCATTACCTCCGTAATTGGACCAATTCCATATATTTCATTATCAATCAAATTATATAAATACTGTTTTTCTAAAGTACTAAGATTTAAAGACTTAGTATATTCATCAACCTTACTATGAATATCTACTTCTTTAAGGCCCAAAGAAACTTCATCAATTAAACTAAAAGTTATATCATTTTTTATTTTTTCTAAAGTCTCTTTATCCTGAAATATTTCATAATCATTTAATTTTAAAAGATTACTATTTGTTATATTAAAAGCATTTGCCAAAGTTTTACTCATCCTTATTACCTCCCATTATATCTGCTGCTAAATTAAGCAAGGCCGTATAATCACTTTGATAATGTTTAAGAGCTTTACTATTTAAGGTAATTATCTTCCCATCCATTATCTCTTTTTCCATATCAGTTATATAAAATTCATTAGAAATATGATAATCGATATTAGCCTTAATAATACTTTTTATATCATAAAAACTAAAGTATTGTTTTAATGGGTTAACACTTTCATTTAATAGAATACGATATTTATTAATATTTAAATTATCAAATAAAGTAACTAAATTTTTCGTGTTTTTTAAATCCATTGGACAATTAGTCGTAACTATAATCGCCATATCACAAAAATCAAGAGCAAAGACATTTATTTCGTTTAAAATATGTGTCATATCAATTAGAATAACATCGTATATAAAAGATGCTTTTTCTAAAATAATATTTATTAAAGAATTATTAATTTTATTAAAGTCTCTTGGATCAGTAGAAGCCGGCAATATATCAATATAATCATCATATTTAACTACATAATCATTTAAAGAATCATAAGTATTATGTTCAATATCATATAACATATTACAAATATTCTTTTTATAAGGTGTATTTAACATTAAAGCCAGTCCCCCATTGGTTAAATCTAAATCAATAAGTAAGACTTTTTTATTCATACTTTCTATTATTCCGGCTAGATTAACCGTTAAAGTTGTCTTTCCAACTCCGCCCTTACCACTAGTTATACAAACTACTTTTCCTTTACGTAAATTTTTCATC
This sequence comes from uncultured Bacilli bacterium, assembly GCA_934101745.1. GTDB lineage: Bacteria > Bacillota_I > Bacilli_A > RF39 > UBA660 > CAG-605. Next base: position 2,822 of record CAKOSD010000050.1, read on the forward strand.
TAATTAATCCCTCTTTATTATCTATAATCTAAGAAGATTATATCACGACCTTTAAGGTATTGTAAATTAAAAAAAGATTAAGATAGTAGCACCCAGATAGCAAAATTTGTATAAATTATTTAAAAATGTATATACTATTACAGAGCACTAAAAGTGGTTGCAAAAATCAAAAAATATGCTATACTACTATTGAAAGAACGAAGGTTCCTAAATAAAAAAGAGATACATTTGACTTTGGTCGTTAGATGTTTCTCAGTCCAATATTATATTGAATTTTGAAAAACATCTATTCACAAGGTTGAGTAGATGTTTTTCGGTTTGACTTAAAGTCAGTATTATTTTCTGTTGCCAGAATCTAATATTCTTGCAATTAAAACAAGAATGATTATAAGTACAACTAAGTACTCCACTTGAAGACTCCTTCATATGGACCACCACCTCTCCATTTCTAAAAAAAATTAAATATGGACTGAGGTCAAAACATCTAACAATCAAATGTATCTATAAAATATGGTATCACAATAACCGGTATAAATCCACTTAAAAGAGTTACTTTTTTAATTAAAATTTAATAATTTAATCATTAAGTAACTTATTTTAAAGTATTTAAAAGCGTACTAATCAAATCTATATTATCTATAGTCTTACTAATCTTATCCGTTACTCTTAAACCATACTTATCCTTAACAAAGTTACTAAAATTTTCAAACTCATTCTTATTACGATTTAATTTCTTTATGTAATAAGAATTTTCTTTTAAATAATTATAATAATTTTTAGTATTCTTAATTTTATACTGTAAATCTAATTCCATAATCAATCTCCAAAAAACTTATCAAGTGGTCTCGGACTTTTAGGACCTTTAGGAATACTTCCAACATTACTAGCCCCCTTACTAGTTAATTCTTCAATAAATCCCAGCGCCTTCTGAGCCGTCTTAATATGCTCTTGTAAACTATCCACATCAATACTCTTCATTAAATCTTTAATACTATTAATTGACTCATTATTATTTGTCGCCTTGTTCGTAAAATTTAAATATGGACTCCAAGCAGCCTCATCTTCCCCATAAATATCATATATCTCATACAATTTTTGAATCGAACTATCTTTATCATTTCTTAAATATTCTGTAATTTTAGGGTATTTTCGTAAAAATTCTTTAAATGCTTCTTTTTTGTCCATAAAAAAATCACCTACTAAATCTTATTTACTAGTAAGTGATTTTATTTATCTAAATTTTAAATTCATCAAAGAAATCAGTTAAAGATACTTGTTCTTCTTTAGGTTTTTCTAAGTTATTTATTTCTTCTTGTTCTTCTAAATCTTTAGCACCGTCATTATCTTTTAAAGTTTCAACTTCTTCTTTTTCATCTTTCTTATTTTTTAAACTACTATCCAATACAGTATTTGTAAATACATCATCTATTTTATATTTACTTATAGTACCACCAGTTGATTTTAAATCTAAAATTGAAATATCGGTATTTTTTATCTTTGTAATTTCATTATCACATTTTAAGAATAATTCATCTTTACCCTCAGTAAGTAATACCTTAATAATTTTATAATCAAAAGATTTAACTTTCTTAATTAAAGTACTTCCCTTCTTAGCACGATTATGGGTTTCTAGTTCACTTACTTTTACTCTCTTAGCTGTCTTATTATTAGTAAAGATACTTAAATATTCACTTGCTTCTAACGATAAACCTGCTACTAAGAAATCTTCTTTTAAGTTCATACCTTTAACTCCAGAAGCCCTAGCCCCTACTACAGGAATTTCTTCCGTATCAATATTTACGTAATAGCCGGCCTCACTTATTAGAATAGTTCTTGATTTACTTTGATTTACCGCAATTACTTCATCGTTATCTTTTAATTTGAAAGCAAGCATAGCCTTAGAATAACGACTGACAACAAAGTCTTTTAAAATTGATTGCTTTACTAAACCATTCTTAGTTACAAAAGTAATCTTTTCTTCCGGATTTTTAAGAATAAAAGCTCCCACTATGTATTCTGATTCAGCCAAACCAGTAACTAAGTTATTAATATGTTTACCCAAATCTTTCCATTTTCCTTCAAAAATAGTATGTACCGGAACATATAAATATTGACCTAAATTAGTAAATATTACTATATTATCTAAAGTCGATACTTCAAATAAATATTTTAAATAATCACCAGGTTTTAAAGTAGTTTCATCCCCATTACTTGAAGTATAACTCTTCATAGAAACTCGTTTAATATAACCTTCATTTGATAAGGCCACCATAACATTTTCTTTAGCAATTAAATCCGTTGTATCTAATTTAATATCTACAATTTCATCTACTATTTCGGTTTTCCTTTGAGTTGGATAATCTTTTTTAATCTTCTTTAATTCATACTTCATAACTTCTTTTAATTTTTCTTCATTACTTAAAATAAGTTCTAAAGCCTTAATATATTTTACTAAGTTATCATGTTCTTCTTCTAAGGCTAAAACATCAGTATTAGTTAAGCGATATAATTGCAATACAACAATAGCCTCGGCTTGTTCGGCATTAAAGTTAAACTCCTTCATCAAGTTTTCTTTTGCATCAGTTTTATTTTTAGAAGCCCGAATAGTTTTAATAACTTCATCTAAAATATCCATCATTTTTAAGAAACCATCAACTATATTTAACCTTTTTTGATAAGCCTCTAAATCAAATTTACTACGTCTAGTAATAACTTCTTTTTGATGAGCTATATAAGCATCAAGTAAAGGTAATATTCCTAAAGTCATTGGTCGTTTATTAACAATAGCAACCATATTATAGTTATAAGAAACTTGTAAATCAGTATTTTTAAGTAAATAATTAATTATTAAATCACTATTAGCATTAGCCTTTAAATCAATAGCAATTCTAATTCCAGTTCGGTCAGTTTCATCACGAACCTCGGCGATACCATCAATCTTTTTATCTATTCTAATGGCATCAATCTTGGCAACCATCATAGCCTTATTAACTTCAAAAGGAATTTCTGTTATAATGATTTGTTCCTTACCTTTTGTTTTTACAATTTCATATTTACTGCGAACAATTACTCGACCGCGTCCTGTTGAGAAGGCATCAATGATGCCATTTTTTCCCATACAGATACCACCAGTAGGAAAATCAGGTCCTTTAACAATATCTAAAATTGTTTCTAAACGACAATTAGGACTTTCAATTCTTTTAATAGTAGCATCAATTATTTCGCCTAAATTATGAGGAGGAATATTAGTAGCATAACCTGCGGAAATACCATTAGTCCCATTTACTAAAAGGGCAGGAAACTTTGCTGGTAATACAGTTGGTTCCAATAAGGTATCATCGAAGTTAGGAGCCCACTCTACTGTCCCCTTATCTAAATCTTTTAACAATTCATTAGCAACCTTAGAAAGTCTAGCCTCAGTATAACGATAAGCCGCCGCCCCATCACCATCAATTGATCCATTATTACCATGAATATCAATTAAAGGCATTGATTGTTTCCACCATTGCGACATACGAACCATAGCATCATAAACTGAAGAATCGCCATGGGGATGGAATTTACCCAAAACATCACCAACGGTTTTAGCACACTTCATGAATGAATGAGCAGAATCATTATGATTAATATACATATCATATAAAATTCTTCTTTGAACTGGTTTTAATCCATCACGAACATCAGGAATTGCACGATCTTGAATAATCTCTTTAGCATATGCTCCAAAACGAAGACCCATTATTTCTTCTAGTGCGTATTCTTGAATTTTTTTTACTGTTTCATTTTGCATATAATCACCCTCTATAATCATCTTCTAAAGTAAATTCGACATTTTCGTCAATCCACTCTTTTCTTGGTTCAACCTTATCTCCCATTAAAACTTCAACACGTTTTTGAGCAAGAGCTGCATCATTAATATTAACACGAATTAAAGTTCTTGTTTCGGGATTCATAGTTGTTTCCCAAAGTTGTTCCGGATTCATCTCACCTAAACCTTTATATCTTTGAATAGTATATTTACCTGAATTATTATTTTTAATTTCATTTAATTCATCATCACTATAAGCATAAATTTGTTTATTTTTACCATAATCTAACTTATATAACGGAGGAAGTGCTATATAAAGTTTACCAGCCTCAATTAAGCCCCTCATATAATGATAGAAAAAAGTTAAAAGTAATATTTGAATATGTGCCCCATCAACATCGGCATCAGTCATGATAATTACTTTATCATAATTAGATTCACTAGCATCAAAGTTAGCCCCAACCCCGGCTCCAATCGTATAAATTAAAGTATTTATCTCTTCGTTTTTATAAATATCTTCCATACTAGCCTTAGCCGTATTTAAGACTTTACCTCTTAGTGGTAAAATAGCCTGAAATTTACGGTCACGACCACCCTTAGCAGAACCACCGGCTGAATCTCCTTCGACTAAGAATAACTCATTAATCTTAGCATTCTTACTTTGCGCAGGAGCAAGTTTTCCCGAAAGATTTTTTTCTTGTTTACTATTTTTCTTGCCATTTCTAGCCTCTTCACGGGCTTTTCTAGCAGCCTCTCTGGCTACTTTA
>CAKOSD010000051.1 GCA_934101745.1 uncultured Bacilli bacterium
ATCAATTGCTCTTGCTCATAAATATAATGCGATAATAATTAATTGCGATGCTATGCAAGTTTATAAAGGCTTAGATATTGGTACGGCTAAAATTAAAGAAGAAGAAAAAGAAGGGGTGCCTCATTATTTATTAGATTTTGTTCCTGTAGATACTAACTATACTGTTTTTGATTATCAAAAAGATGCAAGAAAAGTTTTAGAAGAAAACAAAGAAAAAAATATTATTTTTGTGGGAGGAACGGGTTTATATTTAAAAAGTGCTTTATATGATTACCGCTTTAGTACGGAAAATAAAGAAGACAATAAAGATTATTCCAGCTATACTAATGAAGAACTATTAAAAATGTGCTTAAAAAAAGATAAAAATTGTAATATTCATGTTAATAATAGACAAAGATTAGAACGTTTCTTGACTAAAGAAATAAACGAAGTTGTTCCTTGCAGGCCCTTGTATCAATTTTATACTATTGGTCTTACAACGACTAGAGATATTTTATATACGAAGATTAATAATCGTGTAGATAAAATGATTAATGATGGTTTAGTAAATGAGGCTAAATATTATTATGATAGAAAAATATTTAGTAAGGCATTACTCACTGGAATAGGTTATAAAGAACTATATAAATATTTTAATGACGAGATATCGCTTAACGAGGCTACGGATTTAATCAAGAAAAACAGTAGGCATTATGCTAAGAGACAATATACTTGGTTTAATCATCAAATGAATGTTAAATGGTTTAATACTAACTATGATGATTTTAAGAAAACAATAAAAGAAGTTGAAGACTATATTGATTTAGAAGAAAGTAAGCATAAATAATATAAAAAATTAAAAATAAAGATGCAAAATGATTTAAAAATGGCAAGAAACAAGAAAAAATAATAGTAAACTTAAGAAAAAAATAGTAAAATAAATAAAGGTGATAAAGATGAGATTATTTGTAATTGGGGGTAAAAGTGGTAGTGGTAAATCAACTTTAGCAAAATTAATTAAAGAGCATTATAATAAATTAGGAGAAAAAACTATTATTACAGAATTTTCAAAGTATTTAAAATTATATGCTTATGAAATGATTTCTTGGCCTTGGGATTTAGAACATAAACCTCGTTTGTTTTTACAAAATATGGGCGAAAAAGTTAGAAGAGAATTTGGCTATGATTTCTTTATAAAAAGAGTATTTGATGATATTGAAATATTTAAAGATTATTTTGATAATGTTATTATCGATGATGCTAGATTAGTGGAAGAAATAAAAGAAAGTAAATTTAGATATCCTGATTGTGTAACTATTTATATTGAATCAAATGAAGACAATGGACTAACTGAAGAAGAAAAAAATCATGTAACTGAAAAAAATCTTGATGATTATTATGATTTTGATTATAATATTAGGTATATCTCTTTAGAAAAATTAACTAAAGAACTAGAAAGTATATTGGAGGAAGTAAAATGAATTTAAGAGAAGCATATATTAATTTTTTTGTAAGTAAGGGACATAAACAAATTCCTAGTGCTCCGGTAGTACCAGAAAATGATCCATCCGTTTTATTTAATACAGCGGGAATGCAACCTTTAGTACCATATTTAATGGGAGAGGCTCATCCTTATGGTAAAAGATTATGTGATTATCAAAAGTGTGTTCGTACTAATGATTTAGAGGAAGTAGGGGATACAACCCATCATACTTTCTTTGAAATGTTAGGCAACTGGTCTTTGGGTGATTATTTTAAAGATGAGGCTATTTCGTGGAGTTTTGAATTTTTAACTAAAGTTTTAAATATTCCCGTAAATAAACTTGCAGTTACGGTATTTGCTGGTAATGATGATATTGCTTTTGATGAGGTAAGTTATAATAAATGGCTAAGTTTAGGCATTCCGGCTTCTCGTATTGTAAAAACAACCGAAGATAACTTCTGGATTGCGGGAGAGGCTGGACCTTGTGGACCCGATACAGAAATATTTTATTTTCGTAGCAATGACGAAGTTCCTGAAACTTATGATTTAGAAGATAATCGTTGGGTAGAAATTTGGAATAATGTTTTTATGCAATATTATAAAGATAAAAATGGTATTTCCGAATTAACTCAAAAGAATGTTGATACTGGTATGGGTATTGAAAGAACTACGGCAATATTAGAAGGGGTTAATGATAACTATCTTTCTAGTATCTGGACCGATATCATTAAAAAAATTGAAGAAATTTCTGGCTTGACTTATGCCGGTAATGAAAAATCAATGCGTATTATTGCTGATCATTTACGCACCGCTGTCTTTATTTCTGCCGATCCGGCGGGGATTAAACCAAGTAACACCGATCAAGGTTATATTTTAAGAAGATTGATTAGACGGGCTATTCGTCATGCTAGAAATTTAAATATCGACATTAATAGCGACTGGGATATGGAAATTGCCAAAATCATCTTAAAAAAATATCAACCATATTATCAAGAATTAATTGATAATGAAGCGGCTGTCTTTGATAATTTAAACAGTGAAAAGAAAAAATTTAGTCGTACTTTAGAAAAAGGCTTAAAAGAATTTGCTAAGTTAACAGAAGGTAAAACTGTTGTTGATGGGAAGACAGCCTTCCATTTATTTGATACTTTTGGTTTTCCTTTAGAACTTACTTGTGAAATGGCACAAGAAAAGGGTATGAATGTTGATGTTTTAGATTATAAAGAACGCTTTAAAGCCCATCAGGAATTATCAAGGACGGCCTCAGCCGGTAAATTTAAAGGTGGTCTTGCGGGTAATAGTGAAATAGAAACTAAATATCATACGGCAACCCATTTACTTAATGCGGCCTTAAAAGTGGTACTGGGACCCGATGTTCATCAAAAGGGTTCAAATATTACTGATGAGAGAATGCGCTTTGACTTTAGTTGTGACCATAAGTTAACCGATGAAGAGAAAAAACAAACAGAGGATTTGGTTAATAAATGGATAAAGGCAGATTTACCTGTTGTTTGTAAAGAAATGAAAAAAGAAGATGCCATTAAAAGTGGGGCTGAATGTATGTTTGTTGAAAAATATCCTGATATTGTAACTGTTTATGAAATTGGTGATGTTTCGAAAGAACTTTGTGGTGGCCCTCATGTTAAACATACTGCCGAAATTGGCAAATTTAAAATAAAAAAAGAAGAAGCCTCTAGTGCGGGTGTAAGAAGAATTAAAGCAATAATTGAAGATTAATTGACTTTTAAAATAATAAGCATTAAAATAACAATATAAATATTTTGGAAAGAGTAGTAAATAATGATTTAAATAGAGAGTTTGTGGTTGGTGGAAGCAAATTAAATCACTTTATGAAAAACAGCCAAGAAAAAAATATTTCGTTAAATCGCGTTAAGATTAATTAAGGTAGAAAATTTCTATGAAGTAGGATGGCACCGCGTAAAAATACGCTCCTACAGATATAGAAATTTTTTCGTTTTTAGAAAGTAGGAAAGACATGAAAAAATTATATGTAAATGAATTAAGCAAACATTTGAATGAAAAAATAATATTTGAAGGTTTTGTTGATACTATTAGAGATAAAAAATGGGTAATGTTTGTAATCCTTAGAGATTCTAAGGGCAAAGTGCAAATGACCATTGAAAAGAGTGAAGAAAAGAATGCTTCACTATTAGAATTAATGAGCGATATTACAGTTGACTCAGTTATTAAAGTAGGAGGACTTTTACAAGAAAATGCAGCCGTTAAACTAGGGGGGATGGAATTAATCCCTGATACAATAGAAGTTTTAAGTAAGGCAGAGGCTTTACCGTTTGACTATAACAATTTAGATGGGGTGTCAATTGACACTAGACTTGATTATCGCTTTTTAGATTTAAGAAATGAAAAGAATATGTTAGTTCGTCAAATTGAATCTTGTATGGTAGGGGCAATGCGTGATTACTTATATAAGGAAGATTTCACGGAGATTCATACTCCTAAATTAATTGGGGCTGCCTCTGAATCAGGTAGTGAAGTTTTTGAGGTTAAGTACTTCGATCGTAAGGCATATCTGGCTCAATCACCTCAATTTTATAAGCAAATGGCTATGGCCGCTGGAATGAGTAAAATATTTGAAGTAGCGCCTGCCTTCCGAGCAGAAAATTCTAATACTAATCGTCATGCGACAGAATTTACTTCTTTTGACTTAGAATTTAGTTATATAGATTCTTATGAAGATGTCATGGATATGGAAGAAAATTTACTTATTGCTGGTTTAACTAAAGTTAAAGAAAAATATGGCGAAAAAATCAAAGAAGTATTTGCTAAAGAAGTTATTATTCCAACTAAACCATTCCCTAGAATTAAATTACAAGATTTATATAACGAGTTAAAAGAAAAATATGATTTTGTAATTCCTACTGAGGATGTAGGTGATTTAAATGCTGAGGCCGAAAAATTAGCCTACAAATATGCGATGGAAAAGTATAATAGTGAATTTTTATTTATAACTGATTATTCAAAGACCAAAAGAGCCTTCTATCATATGCGTAAAGATGATATTCCTCAAGGTTACGATTTGATTTGGCGTGGCTCTGAAATTACAACCGGTGCCCAAAGAGAGCATCGTTATGATATCTTAAAAAAACAGGCTTTAGAAAAAGGTTTAGGCGAAGATGTTAAATTCTATTTAGAATTCTTTAAATACGGTTGTCCTCCTCATGGTGGCTTTGCCGTTGGCGTTGATCGTTTAACAATGCTTTTACTTGGACTTCCTTCGGTTAAAGAAACACAATTCTTATTTAGAGGGCCAAATCGCCTAGAACCATAGAAATTAAGAAAGGAATTATAAAAATGGATATAAAAGATATAACAAAAGATTTAATTGGAAAAGAAATTACAATATGTGGTTGGGTTAAAAATCATCGTAAGCAAGCAACCTTTGGCTTTATTAACCTTTTCGATGGGACTTGTACTAATAGTCTACAAGTGGTTTATGATAATTCTTTAAAAGATTTTGAAGAAATTGGTCGTATTCATATTGGTTCTTCGGTTAAAGTTATCGGGACAGTAAAGAAAAGTGAAGGCAAGGGTCAAGATATTGATTTAGTAGCCAGTGATGTTATTTTACTTGGGGATTGTCCAGAAGATTATCCAATTCAACCCAAAAGACATACTTTAGAATATTTAAGAAGTGTGGCTTATTTAAGACCACGCACTAATACTTTTCAATCTGTATTTAGAATAAGAAGTGCGGCAGCCCAAAGTATTCATGAGTACTTCCGTAAGAATAATTATTTATATGTTCATACCCCATTAATTACAACTGCTGACTGTGAAGGCTCAGATCAAATGTTTAAACTTACTACTTTTGATTTAAATAATATACCAATGAAAGATGGCAAGGCAGATATGTCTAAAGATTTATTTGGTCGTACAGCCTTTATTACCGGTAGTGGTCAACTTCATGGGGAAACATTTGCTCATGCTTTTAAGAAAATTTATACTTTTGGACCAACTTTTAGAACTGAGAATTCTAATACTAAGACTCATGCTAACGAATTTTGGATGATTGAACCAGAAATTTGTTTCTGTGATTTAGATGGTCTTATGGATGTTGAAGAGGATTTCTTAAAATATATTGTAAATTACATTTTAACTAATTGCCAAGATGATGTGGAATTTTTAGATAAATTTGTATCAAAAGGACTTAAGGAAAAGTTAGAAAAATTAGTAAATAGTAAATTTACAAGAATTGATCATAAAGATGTAATAGATATTTTAAAGAAGGCTCCTGTAAAGTGGGAGTTTACTCCGGAATATGGAGAAGATATTGCTAAAGAACATGAAAGATATATTACTGAATATTTTGGTGGTCCTGTATTTATTAAGAATTGGCCAAAGGATATCAAGGCTTACTATATGAAAGTTAATAGTGATAACCAAACGGTGGCCGCTGTTGATTTAGAAGTTCCTGGTTGTGGCGAATTAATGGGTGGTTCTCAAAGAGAAGAAAATTACGATAAATTAATTAGTCGTATGGCGGAATTTAATATTAATAGGGAAGATATTGAATGGTATTTAAACTTAAGAAAATATGGTACAACTATTCATTCTGGCTTTGGTATGGGTTTTGAAAGATTAATTATGTATCTAACTGGAATGGAAAATATTCGTGATGTTATTCCTTATCCTCGTACTCCAGGATCTTGTGAATACTAAGACTAATATAAATAAAAAGATTAGTTTCTAGGCTACTTAGTAGAATAGATTTACTAATCTTTTTTGGTTTAATTTAAATTAATGTTATGGGGATTTATATAAGTAGTGGGTATCGACTTTAAAACTGAATAATTAGAGCAACCTCGACAAGAACCACATACATATTCTTTTAAGTATTCACAATAATATTCTTTGCCACCGCCATTCCCTTCTTTATAATATTTTTCTTTTAAAAAAGCACATTGCCCACACATGAAAACTTCTCCTTTCGGGTATTAAGTTATCATTCCAGTTAACTGGAGAGTCAATGGCTTTTTTAAAATATCTAGTTTTAATTTTATGACATTATAATAAAAGATTACTTAGAAAGCGTCTTTTAATAATTCATAAGCCTTATCTTGATTAATAGTACAAGGTTTGATATGAAAATTTGGTAGTAAATGCATGTGATAATGTTTAATGGCTTGACTTGTTCCAAAGTTTACTCTGGTACTTAGAGCCTCTGCTTTAGCCTTAGCCATTAAAACGGGTATTAACTTTTTAGCAACTTCATTAATATGAAGTAAAGTTTCATCATCAATTTCATTTAAATCAGTAATATGCTTTTTAGGAATAATCAAAGTGTGACAATCACTATCTGGATATAAATCTAAAATAGCAATTACTTTTTCGTCTTCATAAATTTTTTTACAAGGAATTTCTCCTTTAATCATTTTGCAAAATAAACATTCCATAATTTTAATCCTCCTTTTTTATTATAGCACTATTTATTGTTGTTAGGCCAATATATTAATTTTGGTTTCGGTGTTAAATCTCTTTTTAAAGTGGTATTATTAGTACTTAGATTTTTATCTTTAGAATACGTAGTATCGTTAGAATCTAAAAGCGAAGAAGCGTTTCTTTTTAACCAAGTTTGTACGGTTTTTTTATCTTCTGAATAATCTTGAAATTCGCTGTCATCGTTAATTACTTTTTTTATGTTTTTAACTAGAAATAATAAATTAGCCGGAATAAGTCCTTTTTCTTTATAATAATTATGAACTGTTTCTATAAGCATTTTACTATTATTTTTATTTTGATTAATTAATTCATTTAAAAGGTAAGCGTTTAATAAGAGTTGGTG
>CAKOSD010000052.1 GCA_934101745.1 uncultured Bacilli bacterium
CTCTCGCTTCGGGAGTTCCTAGTTTTCCCTTTGTTTGACCTTCAAATTGTAATAATTCCTCCGGAACTTTTAAGTTAATAACAGCCGTTAAACCTTCTCTAACATCACTACCATCTAAAACACTATCTTTACCTTTAAAAATATTATTTTGTTTAGCATAATCATTAAATACTTTAGTAATAGCCGTTTTAAAACCAACTTCATGGGAACCACCATCACCAGTTTTAACATTATTAACAAATGACAAGATTTCTTCTTGATAAGAAGAAGTATATTGCATTGCTACTTCTACTTCAATTCCATTTTTTAAGCCTTTAAAATTAATAACTTTATGTAATGGCGTCTTATTTTCATTCATATAATCAATAAAAGATACTAACCCATTTTCATAATGATATTTAACATCTTTATTATCAACTTCATCAACTACTTCAATAGTTATCCCACTAAGTAAAAAGGCTGATTCCTGCATTCTTTCTGCGATAGTTGTAAAAGAAAATTGCGTTGATTTAAATATTTCATCATCAGGTAAAAAGGTAACTGTTGTTCCTGTTTTATTAGTATTTCCAATTGCATGAAGAGGAACTTCTACTTTCCCGCCATCTACAAATCTAATATTAGAAATAACCCCATCACGATAAATTGTTACATCCATTCTTTTTGATAAGGCATTAACAACCGATGCCCCTACTCCGTGCAAACCACCAGAAACTTTATACCCGGCCTCGCTAAATTTACCACCAGCGTGTAATACTGTATATATAACTTCAGGTGTTGATTTTCCGGATTCATGCATACCAATTGGTACCCCACGTCCATGGTCGCTTACTGTAACTGAACCATCTTTATTTAGAGATATTTTCACATAATCCCCATAACCATTAATGGCCTCGTCAATAGCATTATCCACAATCTCCCAGACTAAATGATGTAATCCTCTTTTATCTGTTGAGCCTATATACATACCCGGTCTTTTTCTTACAGCCTCTAGGCCTTCTAATATCTTGATGCTTGATTCATCATATTTTACCATTTTAATCACCACTTAATACATTACCATAATTTTTAATAATTTACCAGTTGCGATTCTACTTTTTCCAAAAAAAGTGCCATTATTCCTTAGAATAACAGCCTTTTTCTTAATTAGTCCGATATGGATTATTTATAGTTCCATCTCCTAGCTTTAAAGAACCTTGTTTTAAGTTAATAACAGGTTTTACACCAATATTAGCAGTTACATCATTAGTACTATCACTTCCGCCACCATTATGGTCATAACGCATATAAGCCCTATTATTTTGAAATGAATATGCTGACATTGTCCAAAAATAATTACCAACATAAGAATAATATTTCTCGTTTATAACAGCGGTCGAACCGCCACCAGTAACTACTTCATCTATACTAGTAATCCCAATAGGATATTTAAGATTAGAATTTCCAGCAGCACTTGTTACTGTGTAAATATCACTTAATTGAAGACAACTTAACCTTATATTTTTATTACTTATATATTTATGATTATAAGTTGTTATACTTTTTGCATAACCATTTCCTGTATTATCACCTGCAAAAGTTCTATCATTGCAAAATAAATTATCAGCTAAATACTGTTCATATTCCGTATCTTTAATATTATTTTCATACCAGTTATCCACATATTTTTTTATGGTGGAATCATTGATATTGGCATGAGTTTCTTCATATGTTGATGAACCAGGAGTTCCATACATATAACCTACATACGCATTATCATCAGTTAGTTCATTAAAAGCACTAGTTCCAATTATTCTATCATTACTTAATTCTCCATTTTCATGGGCAGTCGTTCCATCATATATTATTCTTATAGAATTATCACCATTTATTCTTACAATACGCCAATAAAAATTAGCAAAATATACATAGTTATTAGTTACATTACCCCGATAATAATAACTTGTTCCATAATTATCGGGAGCACTACAAAGTAATGAATTTTCTGACTCAGCACTAGTTACATTAACGGAACCATCAGCATTTACACTTGGACATTTACCTGTTGTATCTAACTCATCTTTTATTGCTTCTACAATAGTATCTTTTCTAAAATAAACATTACATTTAGATTTTTTACTCATATTAGTAGTAAGTAAACCCCAATTAATATAGTTCCATTCTCCTAAAGAATTATTATCACATTCTATCTTTTCAACATAATAACCACTATCTTTAAGGGGAACACTAGTAGAATATTCACCTTCTATATAAACGCCCATAATGTCCTTAGTACTATTATCTATTTTAAGATTTAACCAACAAAAACTTCCTAGTATTAAAGAACTAATAATTATTAAATATCTCTTCTTCATAAAACCATACCCATTTCCTTCTTTACAAAATTTGACACTTTTCATAGAGTTTATTACTCTATGAAAGTCCAAGTAAATACGGGTTTTGAAGGCTATTTGACCATGAATTTGACCACAATAGAAATACAAATTCAAATTTACTTGACGCCTTTAAACTCAGGTAAATAAGGACAACTTGACACATTTTTCTGACTAGAAAATTGACTACAAAAACTTATATTTTATATAGAAAATAGCCTGTTTTTATGTTATATTTAATATATAAATTAAAAATAAATAACCAAAATACGCTTTCATAGAGTAATAAACTCTATGAAATTTTTTATATCATTAAAAAAAGCAGGTTTCCCTACTTTTCATAATCATAATAATTATCTAGTCTTATTTTTTATTTCTTCTTCAACTTTAGTTACAAATTCATCTAAAGTAATAGTAACTTTTTCTTCACTCTGACTAGTTCTATAAGTAATAGTCTTATTAGTAACTTCATTATCACCAAGTACTAAAATATAAGGATACTTACTCATGATAGCCTCACGCATTTTATAACCAACTTTTTCTTCTCTATCGTCAAGATTTACTCTAATTCCCTTATTTTTTAATAAATCTTCTACTTCTTTAGCATATTCTAGATGATAATTATTATTAACAGGAATAATATTTACTTGATGAGGAGCAAGCCATAATGGTAAATAACCTTTTGTTTCTTCTAAAAGGAAAGCAATAAATCTATCAAGTGAACCTAAAATAGCGCGGTGAATAACAACTGGTCTTACTTTTTCATTATCTTCATTAATATATTCTAATTCAAATCTTTCTGGTAATTGATAATCTAATTGCACAGTTGATAATGTAACATCATGGCCAATAGCACTTCTTACTTGAACATCAATCTTTGGTCCATAGAAAGCTGCTTCCCCTTCGGCCTCATAATACTCATGTCCTGTATTTTTTAAAATAGTTCTTAAGGCATTCTCACTCTTTTCCCATAATTCATCATTACCAAAATACTTATCAACATTCTTTGTATCTCTTAAAGATAATCTGAATTTAAAATCTTTAAAGCCAAAATCTTTATAAACATCTAAAATTAAATCAATTACTCCTTTAACTTCAGATTCAATTTGGTCAGGACGACAGAAAATATGGGAATCATTTTGCGTAAAGGCTCTAGTTCTTTCAATACCGCATACTGCTCCACTAGCCTCGTATCTAAAATCGTTAGCAATCTCGGCAATTCTGATAGGTAAATCACGATAAGAATGTAATCTATTCTTAAACATCATCATATGATGAGGACAGTTCATTGGTCTTAAAACATAAGCTTCATCATCAAGTTCCATCTTAGGAAACATATCATCTTTATAATGATCCCAGTGTCCTGAAGTCTTATAAAGTTCAACATTACCAAGAGATGGTGTCATAACGTGTTGATAACCTAGGGAAATCTCTTTATCCATAATGTAATCAACTAAACTACGACGAACAATAAATCCGTTTGGTAACCACATAGGAAGTCCTTTGCCTACTAAATCACTAAACATGAATATACCTAAATCTTTACCTAATTTGCGGTGATCTCTAGCCTTAGCATCCTCTAACTCGGCAAGGTGTTGCTCTAAAGCCTCTGGCGTATCAAAACATACTCCATATACTCTTTGCAACATTTTATTTTTTGAATCCCCCTTATAATAAGCTCCACTAAATTTTAATAATTTAAAATTCTTAAGCAACTTAACATTATCAACATGAGGGCCACGACAAAGATCCGTAAAATCCCCTTGACTATAACAAGAAATAACTTCATCTTCCGGCATATTTTCAATTAAATCTATTTTATATGGATCATCCTTAAACATTTCTAAAGCCTCTTGTTTACTAATTTCATGACGAATTATTCTTTTACCATCTTTAGCAATTTTTTTCATCTCTTTAGAAATTTTTTCAATATCTTCTTCTGTTAAAACCGTATCTCCTAAATCCATATCATAATAGAATCCTTCTTCTACTACGGGTCCTACCCAAAATTTAGCATTTGGATATAAATGTTTAATAGCCTGAGCCATTAAATGCGCACATGAGTGATTTAACACACTTAAATTTTTATCTTCTTTAATATTTATCATATCTATCTTCCTTTTCTATCTAATTTATTATAATAACCATAATCTATACTATTTTGCATAGCCTTGGCTAATATTCTTTTTAAATTTTTTTCGGCTTCCTTAAGGCCAACTTTTTCGTCCTCGGATTTTGCTAAAGCAATTTTTAACTTCAAATCAAAAAGTTCTTGACGTTTTTGTTTAATAAAAGCCTCATAATCTTCTTTAGTCATCTGTACAGGTATCTGTTCTTGCATAAAAACCTCCAATAAAAAACGCACTAACCACCCTCAAAAGGAGCAATTAATGCGGTACCATCCTTCATTTTACTTAATTACTATAACGGCTTTGCCGGACTAGTTTTGCTAGCCAATTCCTAGGTAGTAATTATTTAATTCTTTTATTTATCTTCCACCACCGATAAACTCTCTTTAAAAAGTTATTTAAATAATCTCGTCCTAATCAAAATTGTTAAATTAATTTTATGTCTATTTTCTCATCTTGTCAAGATTTTAAAACGTCTTTTTATCATCAGGATATAATTTTCTTAATAATAATCTTCTTCTTGACTGTTCTTCTACAGTTCTTTTAGGCATTTGTAAATGATTTTTAGTAATATTTAATTGACCATAAATATAATCTAATTTACCACCATCTATCATCTCAAAATTATCTTTATCAATATCAATAGAATAAGTAAAACCATTTATTTCTAACGCTTTCAAAAAAACATCATAATCAATGGTAATAGTCTTACAAGGAAAATCTAGATTCTCCAGATAAGGCATACATACCGTATCTTCCTTACTAATAGCATAATCTAAATGATTAGTTAAAGTAATCTTAATATATTTTTTACCCTTAACCTTAAACAATTTATAATTGCAACAAGCATCTACACATAAATTATAAACCACCAAAGAATCTGGTTTTATATAATTTGTAACCTCATCTTTAAAATCTCTATCAACTTCTTGTAAGTAATGTTCAAAAACTTGAGTATCACTTATCTTTTTGCCTAAATCTACACCCTTTTTTAAAATTGTTATCTTCATTTTCATAGCCTTTCTTTATTTACAAGTATTAGTCTTACTTTTCTTTCTTAATATATTATTACAATCCACATCAGTACAAACAAACTTATCTTTTAAGTAAAAATTTCTATCACCATAGATACTTAAAGTCCCATCTTCATTCAAAGAATATTCGCCCTTTTCTACTAAGGCATCAACATTATCTAAATTAGTACTATAAATAAATTGTTTCTTACCCTTTACTTCTAACTTTTCACTAGTAACCACAAAGCTTTTCTTTTCAACCTTATCAACACCATCTAAGTCTTTAACTAACGCCATTAACTCACTAGCCTTAGCATTTTCAGTAAAGTATGTTGTAATAGAAGTATTACCTTTTTCAATAGAATCAATAATATCATAAGATTTATAATTACCAAATTCTTTAATTTTATTTTCAATATTACTAATTTGTTTATCTGTAACCCCACTTTTAGTAACTATAATCGTGCCAAATACTTCCGTACTACGACACCAAGTACCTTTAAATTTATTGCATCCACTTAAAAGTAATAAAGACATTACTAACACTGAAATTTTCTTTTTCATATTTAATCAACCTCTTTTGATTTGCTACTATATCACAAGTTTGCATAACTTACAAGTCTTTTGCTTGCCCTTATCATAATTTATGTTACTTATAAAATATATTTATAACCTTAAATCTAAAACACCTTCCACTTCTTAAAATATATCAAAACATCACCTTTTAAGCAAGTCATATTTTTTTCTAAAAGAAATATAAAAAGTAAACAGCCTTAAACCATTTACTTTGTTCTATTAATCATTAATTGTCCTGGTAATAAATAAATCGTAGAATTCATACTAGTAAGTTCACTAACATTTCTTTTAAACTTATCAGCCACCGTATTTAAAGTATCTCCATCCTTAGTTATATAAAAACTATACCCACTTTTAGGAATCATTATTTTTTGATTAGGATAAATATAATCATCCATATTTAACCCATTTAAAGCCGCTAGTAACGTTGGATTAATATTATACCTTCTGGCTATCGCATATAAATTATCCCCACTATTAACGGTATAAGTAGTAAAATAATCATTGTTTATAGGAACCGCAATATCCATACCCGCTCTTAAATACTCTTCATTATAAATATTATTAATACTTAATAATTCTTCTTTCGTTGTATTAAACCTACTAGCGATATCATTTAACGTTTCATTATAACCCACCGTATATTTATCATACATATAAAAAATCACATCCTATTAGTAGGATATGACCATTATTATTTTATGTTAATCATTTTTAATAACATATTTTTTCTTTTCTTCCATCATAAATTCTGTAATATTGGTTTCAATTTCTGGTAAAGCCTTTTTATCAATATTACTTAAATTTACTATTTCTTTGACGGTATCAATTGTTATAATTCCCCAAATAAGCCCTTCATATACCTCTAAATCATTAAATAAATCCGGAGTAATAGAAGTTAGAGCATAACCAGCAATAACCCTAGATTGACCAATTAAAATTCTTTTATTTGTTAATGCTAATATGCAAGTACTAAATATATCTTTATGAGATTCATTTTTTTGAGCCGGAAAAGCATACAATACTTCTTCACCGGGATTTAAATGTCTTTCGATAACCCAAGCGTGCTGGTTAAGACGCCCGTGAATTCCTCCATGATATTTATGCTTATATTCCAAAA
>CAKOSD010000053.1 GCA_934101745.1 uncultured Bacilli bacterium
AACTAATCCTAAGGAATGTCCATTATTTTTAGCCAATGTAACTTTCGAACCAGGATGCCGTAATAATTGGCATATTCATCATGCAACTAAAGATGGCGGCCAAATATTAATTTGTACAGCTGGTTTTGGTTGGTATCAAGAAGAAGGCAAAGAAGCTGTTTTATTAAAACCGGGTAGTGTTATTACTATCCCAGCAAATGTTAAACATTGGCATGGTGCGAAAAAAGATTCTTGGTTTAGTCATATAGCGATTGAAGTTCCAGGAGAAAATACATCAAATGAATGGTGCCAACCAGTAAGTGATGAAGAGTATAATAAATTAAATTAAAACAAACAGGAGATCAATATGAAAAATGAAATAATATTATTTGAAAATCAAAATGTAAAATTAGAAGTTAATGTAAAAGATGAGACCGTTTGGTTAAATCGTGAACAGCTATCAATATTATTTGATAGAGATATTAAAACTATAGGAAAACATATTAACAATGCATTAAAAGAAGAACTTGATACTTCAACTGTCGCAAAATTTGCGACAGTTCAAAATGAAGGTAACAGAAAAGTTACCCGTGATATTGAATATTATAATCTTGACATGATTATTTCGATTGGTTATCGAGTAAAATCTCAAAACGGTATCATTTTTAGAAAATGGGCTAATAAAATATTAAAAGACTATTTAATTAAGGGTTATGCCATAAATCAAAAAAGGTTAGATTATTTAGAAAAGACTGTGAAATTAATAGATATTGCCAATAGAACAAATGAAAATCTAGAAAATGCTGATGCTAAAGAAATTCTAAAAGTAATTGCTACCTATTCCAAAGCCCTTGACCTTTTAGATGATTATGACCATCGAAACTTATTAAAACCTAAGGGAAATAGTAGTCAGAAACAAATAAGATATGAAGACTGTTTAGAAGTGATTAATAAATTAAGATTCAATGAAGAAAGTGATATCTTTGCTATTGAAAGAAATAAAGGGTTGCAATCAATAATCGGCAATATTTATCAAACCTTTGATGGCAATGATGTTTATAAAAGTATTGAAGAAAAGGCGGCTAACTTTTTATATATGATTGTTAAAAACCATGTTTTCATTGACGGCAATAAAAGAATTGCAGCGACTTTGTTTATCTATTTTCTAAATTATTATGACCTTCTATATAAAGAAAATAAACAAGTGATTGATAATAATACTTTAGCCTCTCTAACTTTACTTATTGCCGAGTCTAATCCAAAAGAAAAAGAAGTTATAATTGATTTAGTTATGAATTTTCTAAATTAAAAAAAGTAGTATAAGATAATAGAAAAGAATTAAAAGGAGTGTATTAAATGTATTTAGAAAAAATTAATGGACCAGAAGATGTCAAAAAATTAAAAGTAGAGGAATTACAACCTCTAGCCGATGAAGTAAGAAAAGCCGTAATAAATCGAGTTAGTAAAATAGGTGGTCATAAAGGCTCTAACTTAGGGATGGTGGAAATGACTGTAGCGCTGCACTATGTCTTTAATTCACCTGTCGATAAAATTGTTTTTGATGTTTCCCATCAATGTTATCCGCATAAAATCTTAACTGGCCGCAAAGAAGCTTATCTTGATGACGATAAATTTAAGGAAGTAACCGGTTATACTAACCCTTTAGAAAGCAAACACGATTTCTTTAAAATAGGCCATACTTCTACTAGTGTTTCTCTATGTTTAGGCCTAGCCGTTGCTAGGGACTTAAAACATACTAAAGAAAATATAATAGCGGTTATTGGTGATGGCTCTCTATCGGGTGGTGAGGCTTTGGAAGCCCTTGATTATGCAGGTGAATATAAAAATAATTTGATTATCATCGTTAATGATAACGACCAATGTATTGCCGAAAATCATGGGGGACTTTATAAAAATTTAAAAAAACTTAGAATGATGAATGGCGTATCTAATAATAACTTCTTTAAAGCCTTAGGATTTGAATATCATTATTTAGATAACGGTCATGATATTAAAAAGTTAGTAGATTTATTTAACTCAGTTAAAGATACTGATCATCCAGTTATTTTACATATCCATACTATTAAGGGCAAAGGTCTTAAATATGCGGAGGAAAACAAGGAAGACTGGCATGCTGGCGGCCCATTTAATATTTTAGATGGTTCCTTAAAAAATCCAGTAATTAAAGATGATACAGTATTTAAAAGTTTAAAAGAATTGTTAGATACTAACTCTAAAGCCGTTGTTTTAAATGCTGCCACTCCCGCATCTTTAGGATTTACCCAAGATATAAGAGAGGAATATGTTAACAAAGGTAAGATTAGTGGCATTGCTAAAAATGGTGGTATCCCGGTATTTGGTACTTTTGCCCCCTTTCTTCAAAGAGTCTACGACCAAGTAAGTCATGATTTATGCTTAAATGATAATCCCGCCGTTATCTTAGTTATTAATCCCGGTGTATATGGTATGAATAGTGATACCCATATAGCCTTATGCGATATTCAAGAATTTAGTCATATTCCTAACTTCACTTACTTAGCCCCCGCTACTAAAAAAGAATATAATGATGCCCTAAAATTTGCTACCACCGTAAGTAAACATCCTGTTGGTATTAGAGTTCCGGCTTTTTGGTGTGAACTTGCTAACGATAATCACCTTGATTTTACCAAAAATATGGTTGTAAATGTAGGTCGTGATATTGCTATTATTGCTGTAGGTCCCATGCTTAAAATGGCTCTTGAAGTAGCCAAGAACATAAAAGAAAAATATCAAAAAGATATAACTGTTATTAATCCAATTAACGTTAGCAATTTAGACTATGATACTTTAGATAAACTAAAAGAAAATCATAAGTTAATTATTACTTTAGAAGACGGTGAACTTCAAGATGGTTATGGTGTAAATATAGCCTCCTACTTCGGAAAAGATGCTATTAAAGTTCTAAATTTTGGTATTTCTAAGAAATTTCATACAGATTTTAAAGCCGAAGAATTACTTGTCCAATGTGGGATGTCTAGAGAAAATTTGGTTAATGTTATTAAGGATTACTTAAGTTAAATAATCTTTACTAAGTATTTATTGTTTAAAAAATAGAAATGGAGTCTTATATGAATTATGGTATTGATGAAAAGATAAGTAAACCTTTATTATATCGTAAGCTAACTAATGATAAAGTAATTAATATAACAGGCGAAGGTGGAGCCGGTAAATCAACTTTATGTGAAAACTTTAGAAAAAATCCCAATGAATATATTGTTATCGATTTTGATTCAATAAATCTTAATAATAATAAAGTAGGTACTTTAGAATATGACTTAGTCAAACTAATCGTTAACAAATATGGAAAAAAAATTTTTCCTCAAACACATCATCGTAACGGAAAAAAACAAATGCTAATTAATGCCGAGTTTTTTAAACAATGTTCTAATTGTTTTACTACCATTTATGATGAAATAATTAACTATTTAGAGCCAACCGGAAAAATTATTGTAATCGATGGCTCTCAGTATCGTTTTGTAAATGATGTTACAAAAATAAAGGGCGAATTTATTGCCTTAAGAACCTCCTTAGAAACTTGTCTTAATCAATCATTCAGCCGTCATAAGAAATTAAACCCTGAAGAAACTGAGGAACAATTAATTAAGCATCGTCAAAATAAAGAAGAAATGTTTACACTTTTTAATCCTTTATTAAATAACACTATCAACAATGTGGCTAAATTATCTATAAATACGTTTGATGATAGTTTTAAAAATGAATTAAAAATAGGTTTAGTAAATTTAATTAATCACATATTAGAAAATAATTATAATATCTTATCTTTAGAAGAACAAACTACTATTTCTAATTTAAAGGCTAAAAAAATTATTATTGTGAATAATTATATAGATATAATGCCTAAATTTATTAATCAACTTAATAATTTAGACCAATTAAATACTAGTAAAACTATATCTTCTCAATCATTTCTTTTAACTAATAATGCTATCTTAATTAACTTAGATGAACTATACTTAAATGGCTATAGAAAAGTAGAAGACATTATAAATTTATTTGCTGAAGAATTGCAAAATAATCTTGGCATTAAAAATTTTAATCAATCCTCTTATCTAAGTTAAAAAATACCTTAATTAATAGATTTACCCCTTCTTAATATAACCAGTACTTAAAAAAAGGATATTAATTTATTTAACAAGTATGATATACTAATTTTAAGAAAAGTATGAGGTAATTAATGACAAATGTTAAAGATGGGGTTATTGGTCATGCTATAGGAGATGCTTTTGGGGTTCCTTTGGAGTTTATTAGTCGTGAAAAACTGCTTAAAAATCCGGTTGTGAAAATGCTTGGTAACGGTAGTCATCCCGTTCCGGTAGGATTCTGGTCTGATGATACATCAATGGAAATAGCCCTAATGACTTCCTTTATCGAAAAGAAAAAATTTGATTATGATGATATTATGAGAAAGTTTATTGATTGGATAAATAAAGGGGATTATACTCCTGGTGGTAAGTTATTTGATATTGGGCGAACTTGTTTAAAGGCTATTCATAACTATTCTTTAGGAAATACTTCAGCCTTAGAATCAGGCCTTGCTAATATAAATGCTAACGGTAATGGTTCTTTAATGCGTATTTTACCGGTTGCTTATTATTGTTTTTATCATAATTCTTCGACTGATGAAATATATACTTTAACTAAGAATGTTTCTTCTCTAACTCACCGTCACGAAATAAGTATTATGGCTTGTTATATTTATGTTAATTATGTCATTTCTTTATTAGAAGGTCTTACTAAATACGAGGCATATAATAAAATTAAAAATTTAGATTATTCTTTATTTAGTAAAGAAACAATAAGTATCTATGATAGAATCTTAAAACAAGATCTTAGTATTTTAGATATAGCCGAAATAAGTAGTAGCGGCTATGTTGTTGATACCTTAGAAGCCTCTTTATGGGTTATCCTAAATGCCAGAAATTTTAAAGAGGCGATAATTGGTTCTGTTAACTTAGGTAATGACACTGATACCATTGGCGCTATAACCGGTTCTATGGCTGGTATCATTTATGGTTATGATGATATTCCTAAAAATTGGCTAGATAAATTAGCTAAAAAAGAATACTTAGAAGATTTATGTAATAGTTTTGAAGATTCAATAAAAAATAATTAAATAAAAAATCTCTAGTTAGAAAGTCTAATTAGGGATTTTTTTTAACCTTTTTTTCGTAGAGTTAGCAACTCTATGAAAGCCTATTTTCAGGCCTTATTTTTAACTTATATATTAACTATATCACAGTTTTTCTTAGGTTTAAAGCCTAAATTGATTTCTATTTTAGTCAAAATTATGGTCAGAAAAAATTATCCCGAAGCCAGTGTTTACTGGCGTTTATAAAGACTTTTCTGGTCAAGTAAATAATTTATATTCTGGTCAAAATTCATGGTCAAAAATTTTAAAACCTAGGTAAACACTGACTTCAAAGTCCATTTTTCATAGAGTTGCTAACTCTACGAAGCCGAAATTTCGGGACTTTGGAGGTATATCTATGCAAAAGTTAAGAAAATATTTAGTAATATCGATAATTATAATTAGCATAAGTTTCATATTATTTCATGATAGAAAGAAATATTTATCGGAAGATAATATTTTGGGTGTTTATATAAATAATGAATTAAGTGATAATTACCCATCTAAAGATAGTGCTATGTTTCAAAAGGCTGTCTGTGATGATTCTAGTATTAAAGTAACCTGGGATAATGACAACTGGGGCTTATTAATAAGTAATTTAAATAAGAAAGTAAAGTGTAATTTATATTTCTATTCTGGTCAAACTGTATTTGATTTTGATTATACTGGAGGAGAACAAACTTTTATTGCTCCAGTATCAGGGACATATAAGTTAGAAACATGGGGAGCTCAAGGTGGCAATACTAATACTGATTTTGGTGGTATAACAACCTCAAGAATAGGTGGCTCAGGTGGATATTCGGTTGGATATTTTAATTTGCATACCAGTAAGCAATTATTTTTAAATATAGGACAAGGTGGTAAATCAACACCTGTTGATTCATCTGGTAGTAGTGCCAAATGTTTTAGCAATTCTACTTTTAATGGCGGCGGTTCTGCTTATATTTATAATTGTGTTGATAGTGCTGGTTCTGGAGGGGGAGCAACTCATATAGCGACAAAATCTGGACAACTCCATACTTTAGAAAAATATAAAGAGCAAATTTTAATAGTTTCAGGTGGAGGCGGAGGAAGCTATGCTTACCCTGAGTTTGCGGCTAATGGCGGTTCTGGAGGTGGGTTTAAAGGTGAATTGCCTTCTGGTATAACATCTGACGGTATATGTGGTCGTGGAAGAAGTCTTACTTTAGGCAACAAAGCTTCACAGAAATTTGGTGGTTCAACATCTGGGTGTTATGTTAATAATTCTATTAACGCTATGTTTGGCTTGGGGGAATCAACTGTCATATCAAAATATGAAGGCGGTCAAAATGATGGGTCAGATGCATTTGGCTCAGGTGGTGGCGGTGGTTTTTATGGCGGTGGTGCTGGAAGAACTGCATATGGTGCTGGCGGCGGTTCTGGTTATATAGGCAATCCACTTTTAAAAGATAAAGTAATGTACTGTTATAACTGTGAAGAATCTAATGAAGAAAGTACTAAAACCATATCAACTACTTGTAGTGAAGAAACTCCAACTACTAACTGTGCTAAAAAAGGAAATGGTTATGCTAGAATAACTCTAGTAAGTATAGATGAATAAAAGACATATCCTTCTTGATGAAAATATGTCTTTTAAAAATATACATGGTCTAATTTTTTGACAATTTTAAATAGATTTTCATAGAGTTTAATACTCTATGAAAGCGTAAATTCGGCACATATTTTTAATTTATATATTAACTATATCACATATTTTAGGCATTTAAAAGGATATTTTCTTACTTATTATAGTCAAATTTCTAGTCAAAAATATTTTGACCAATGCTAGTATTTATAAGACTTTGCCAAGATATTTTTAGTCAAGTAGTTAATTATAACTGTAGTCAAAATTCATGGTCAAAAAACTTCTAACCCCAGGTAAATACTGACTTCAAAGGCCATTTTTCATAGAGTATTAAACTCTACGAAGCCGTATTTTCGGTACTTTGGAG
>CAKOSD010000054.1 GCA_934101745.1 uncultured Bacilli bacterium
TAGTTGCCCCTTCTGGAACAGAAAATAAAAACTTGGATACTCCATCTGGTGATGTTAAAATGTGTGCAATCTTAGATTTAAAAAAGGAGTTAGGAAATGTTTTTCAGAAAATCTTAACTAATCAAACCATTAATAGTGTTCCAAGTGATATTGTTAATCGTATTAAAAGTAAGAAAAGTAGCTTAACTCATTTAAATAAATGGGTTGATGCTAGTAAGAGCATTGACAATTACGATTACTTTTTAGAATTTCAAGTAGCATTTTATTATGATTTTATTAACAGTATGGGTAACTTAAAGACTACCCTTGACCAAATAATTGAAAATGATTTAACAAGGGGTGCTAATGGTGAAACAGGCATTATTGAGTATGCGTACAAACAAGGCTGGATTTCCTATGATGCCAATTTCAATAAAGAATACTATTACAAAGACAAGCAATAATGAATATAAGATATGTAAAACCCTTGCATATCTTTTTTATGTGTGTTACTTTAAAACCGGTGATATCATGCAAATAATTAAATATACTAAAAAAGGTTCAAATAAATATGAACTAACTTTAAAAGATAATACTAAACTTCTTTTATATACTGATTTAATCTTAAAATATAATCTTTTAATAATAAAAATTATAGATAATAATATCTTAACAGAAATAAAAAAAGATAATCTTAAATTAGATTGTTATTATAAAACCTTAAAGTATTTAAAAAATCTTAAATGTACTAAAGATATTAAAAATTATTTAAAAGAATATCCCTTACCTGTAGTAGAATATACTATAACTAGATTAACTAATGAAGGTTATCTAAATGATAATAACTATATTAAATCTTATATAAATACCAAAATTAATTTGAGTCATGATGGCTATTATAAAATATATTATTCTTTAAAAGATAAAGATTTAGATGATAATATAATAAAAGAATATCTAGATAATATTGAAGATTCTATTTGGTTAGATAAAATAAATAAAATAATAGATTCTAAATTAAAAAGTAATACTAAGTATAGTAATAACTTACTTATAAATAAAATAAAAAATTATCTTAAAACTCTTGGTTTTCAAGATTATCTAATTAATATAGCCCTTAATAATATTACCATTGATAATACTCATGAAGATGAAAAGTTAAAAAAAGATTATGAAAAACTATATAATAAGTATAAAAATAAGTATGATAAAAATAAATTAAATTATATCTTAATAGGTAAACTATATCAAAAAGGGTACGAACTTGATAAAGTTAAAACGTTAGTTATAACTTCTAACTCTTGATATAAAGTAAGATTTGTTTAAAAAACTAGGAATTCTTGAGATTCCTAGTTTTAAACATAAAAAAACAACTTCCGAAGAAGTTGTAATTAACATAAATGGCGCCTGATGTAGGACTCGAACCTACGACCTAACGGTTAACAGCCGTGCGCTCTACCGACTGAGCTAATCAGGCATCAATTACTAGTTAATTGTATCTTAGATAGGCTAAGAAGTCAATACAAAATTAACTAGTTTTCCATAATTTTTTTGATACCTAGCCATAAATTTACATATTGATAACTTTAGGCTGAGAAATATAAGTTTTTAAACTCTTTTCGGCTTTGCGTAAGGCTAAAACATTGGCCTTTTCAATCGAAGTTGTTAAACTATCAGCTGTTTTATTAATATTAACATTAGCAAAAGTACTGTAAAGAGAAGTTCTAATTATATCGGTACTCATATCTTGAGAGTAATTTTTAGAACGCGTAATAGTTTTTAAGCTGTCAGGATTTAAAGTGTTCAATTTTAAAACTGCCACCACATTATCAGAAACACTGTTGTGCTCGCCAAGCGTAA
Source organism: uncultured Bacilli bacterium (assembly GCA_934101745.1). Classification (GTDB taxonomy): domain Bacteria; phylum Bacillota_I; class Bacilli_A; order RF39; family UBA660; genus CAG-605. The sequence goes on from CAKOSD010000054.1 coordinate 1,840, forward strand.
CGTCAATAATTTTCACTTCATAATTGACACCATCTTCAGTTCGACTTTCAATAGCAATCATCATGGCTCCATATTCAATATGTTTAATTTTAATATTCAAATTTGTCCCCTCCTTCGTGGAATTATTATTTTAGCAGAATTATTTTTGATTGTCTAGATACTAGTTTTCTTGTATAATATTTTTGGTGAATTAATTATGGAAGAAAAAAATATAAGTTTTTTAGAAAGATATGCCGAAAATTTAGTAGCCCGCGATTATATAACTGATCCGGCTATCGGCCGCGAAGAAGAAATCAAACAAATGATCTTAACACTTTTGACTCCGGAAAAATCGCCCTTATTAGTAGGTAAGGCTGGTATTGGTAAAACGGCTATAGTAGAAGGACTTGCTTATCGTATTAAAAATAACATGGTTCCTAATGCCTTATTTGGTTACGATTTATATAAACTTAATGCCTCCTCTATTATTGGTGACTATGAAATAGCCGGTCAAAAAGAAACGAGAGTCGATGTATTAATTAAAGAACTCGCAAAACGCGAAAAAACTATTGTCTTTATTGATGAGACTCATTTACTTATTAAAGGTAATAATAGCGAATCAGGAATGGATTTGGCCAATATTTTTAAAGCCGGCTTAGACCGCGGGGAAATCAAGATGATTGGCGCTACTACTACCGAAGAGTATGAACAATATATTATAAGAGATAGAGCCTTCTTAAGAAGATTTCAAAAAGTTGATGTTAAAGAAGCCGATAGAGAAACTACTATTAAAATATTAATGGGGACTTTACCTAAGATTGAAAAACAAATGCATTTAGTATTGCCTTATACAGATTTTATTAAAGAAAAAGTATTTGCTTTTATTGTCGATATGACCGATGAATATAAAAGAATATATGAAATTTCTTCAAGATACCCTGATATTTGTTTAGCCATAGTATCTAATGCTTTTAGTTATGCTTTATTTGATAATACCAAAGAAGTAAGACTAAAACATATATACGAGGCTATTTGCAATACTAAAAGTGTTTATGAAGATTCTTTAAGAAAAGACATTGAAAAGTTTAAAATTGAATTTAAAGATATCGCTTTAGAAGAAGGATTAGATTTTAATAAAATTTAAGTTCAAGAGAAAATAGGAGAAAGTAAGAGACGTTTTTACTTTCTTTTAATCTTAGGAGGTATTATGATTGATGTCGAAAAAATTACAGAAATTGGTAGTTTTAATATTTCAGATAGTGATTCTATTTATCTAGAGACCAGTATAAAAAAATTGCGGCCTTTAGATAAAGATGGTGATACTTTAATAAATGATAAGAAAAAATTACAAGAAGAAATTGAAGAATACTTGTTAAATTTAAAAACTAAAAAGACTGTTGAAATTAATCAAACTGTAAACGATTTAGAAAAGTATCTTTTAGAATTAAAAAAAGATTTTAAGGATACCATAAAAGATTATGGGGCAAAAAGCGTTCCAAAAGGTTCTTCGGTAGTAATTATTATTCCAAAGCTAGATGAGAGTATTAAACGTAATGATAAGGGTTTAGGAAAATATGTAAATGATGCTTTATTATTTGCTAATTTAAATGATTATTATAAATGGTATTCTCTCCAAAATACTAATTATCAAGATAGTGAGATTAAAAAAATCATGATGCAAATGTTATCTAAAAAATCTTTAAAGTCTTTAGATACTATTAAATCAGAGATTATACTAACTATAAAATTGATAGATTATTTACAGTCACTTTTACTTAAAATTGATTTGGTTTATAGCCTTGACTGGTTAAATGAGGGAATATCTAATACTTGTGATAATAAAAATGATGAAGAAAGTAGAGATACCATTAAAAGAACAAGGTTTAAAGATAATATAACAAAGATATAAAAAATGAAATGAGAATTAAATTTTTTTAGATGTTTGAAAGTAAAATTATAGTGTCATTGATAAAAAAATATTGACTAAAAGATTGATTTTTAATTTACTTTATTTATATTTTTAGTATAATATCTAATTAAGAAAGAAGTAGACTATATAGCATTATGGCTAATATGGTTATATTTTTATTAGGAGATTTTTATGGCTAATGGTTATTACGATAATAAAGGATTTTATGACGATGATGAAATTTATAACCCTCCTCGTATAACAAATCCAGATGGTGAATATCGAATGCTAATGGATAGAAAAGTTGAATTTATAAGTGGACTTAGTGATGAAGATAGAGTAAAACTATTAGAATTGGTTACCGATTTAATTAAAGATGAAGAAACTCGAAGCTTTGATGAAATAGAAAGTAAAATATTGGAAGTTATGCATGCTGAAAATTTGGAAGCAACAGACAAAAACATTTGCATAAGAAGAAATGCCAAAATTGAACGTTATAGAGCAGAGCATGATAATAAATATGAGTTAGTTAAAGCAGAATTTTCAAAAATAAAACCCCAGTATGATAAATTAAATAAACGGATAAATGAACTTTTAGAACCATATATTGTAAATATGTGGACTGAAACTAATAAAAATAATATAACCGTTTTTAAAATGAACTCTTTAAAAACTACAAAAGCTGAGGTTTTAGATTTTGATTACAGTGGTGATTCACATTTAGGATATAGGACATTGTTTGCCATTATAAATTGTGATGATGTACAGCGTCATTATGAAGAGTGGTCGGTAGCAAATGAATATGATTTGTTATTTGGCGATTGGACAAAGAAGGCTATGCAAAACATATTTTCTTTAGAAATTGTTGATCAACTTTATGAAATGCTTAAAGAAAGAAAACAAATTTTTGATTATATGAATTATTTATGTAGTCTCCTACTAAAATTATGTGAAGTCTTTGGTCATCATTGGGTAAGAATTGAGACTGATGGAAAGCGTAAATGCTCATATTGCCAAGAAGTTAAAGATAGCTGGGAATTTAAATATTCAGGATTATATCGGGGAAATTTATCAAATGATGAATTTGTTGGAAATCTGCCTACTTTCGATGAATCATCACTTTATGCTGATAAAAATCCTTCTCCTTATGTTTTGAAGTTAAGAAAAAAATTACAACACAAGGAAAAATAACAGAAAAAACTGATTACAAAATATCGTAATCAGTTTTTTTGCTTTCTGTATTTATATTTTCTAAAGTAGGTAAGGGCTTAGAATTATTTAAAGTTTCTTCTGTAGGAGAAGGGATTTCGGTTAGTAATTCTTCTTCAGGTTTTGGCGGAAGTGTATTTAACTCTTCTGTATTTTGAACCCCAGGATTAGAATCTAAAGTTTCTTCAGATTGGTTTAAAGTTTCGGCAACTTTAGTATCTTTATTATCTGGTGACAAGGTATCGGTTGGCGTTGCTCCTAAAACCTCCGTTAAATCACCACTAATATTATTTAATACATTAGCATCTTCTTCTTCCTTTTTCTTAGTTTTTCCAAGTAAGGCATCTTTTAATTCTTGTTCATCATCACCAAAATCCGATTCAACATCAATAATTTGAACAATTTCATCAAAAGTAGTATCGCCACTGATAACTTTTTCTAAACCATCTTGAAGAAGGGTAACGGTATGTCCTTTTTCGTAAACCATTTTTCGTAAATGTTCTTTAGTTGTATTATTGACAATGGCATCACGAACATCTTGATTTAACATTAAGACTTCATGAATAGCAATACGCCCTATAAAGCCATTAATACAGTGTTTACAGCCTACAGCCTCATATACTTCTTTAACATCTAGTCCTAAGGCTAGTTTAAAAACTGTTTTTTCATAATCGGTAACCGGACGGGCTTTGCGACATTTAGGACATAGTTTTTTGGCTAGTCTTTGGGCAATAACCCCAGTAAGAGCCGAACCTAAAAGGTAACGTTCAACATCCATATCTAGTAAACGTTCGATAGTATTTAAGGCATTGTTGGTGTGTAATGTTGATAAAACTAAGTGCCCAGTAATAGAGGCACGAACGGCAATACGTGCTGTTTCATCATCACGAATTTCTCCAATCATTATAACATCGGGGTCTTGACGTAAGATACTACGTAAGGCCGCTGCAAAGGTAAGACCAATATCACTCATAACTTGAACCTGATTTAAACCAGGCATTTTCATTTCGACTGGGTCTTCAACTGTAATAATATTAGTATCAACGCGATTTAATTTCTGCAACATGGAATAGACGGTGGTTGATTTACCAGAACCAGTAGCACCGGTAACTAGGATAATCCCATTGGGAACATTAATCATTCGGATAACTTTATCATAATTAATTTTTGATAAACCAATAGTATCTAGTCCGGCCATACTTCTAGAGTAGTCTAAAATACGGATAACTATTTTTTCGCCATCAACAATAGGTAGGGCTGAAACACGCATATCAAGAGGAGAATCATTATGTGTCATTTTAATCGCTCCATCTTGAGGAAGACGAGTTTCCGTAATATTCATCCCGGAAATGATTTTAATACGGGTTGTTAAATTCTTTTTAACACTGGCAGGAACTTTCGCATATAAAATTAAATCGCCATCGACACGAATACGAACATTTAAAACATCAGGAGTAGGGTCAAAGTGCACATCGGATGCTCTTTTTTCAACCGCATCATTAATCATTTTATTAACTAAATCAACAACGGGAATTTTATCATATTCAAATTCGGTAAAAACAGTATTTACCTTATTAGTAGCCTCTTCTTTGTTAAAATTTAATTTCCCATCATCGCCCACATCTATAACAGTATTTGTTTTATTTTTTGTATCCATAGTACCAATCCTTTATTCTAACTATCAAAATTATACTATAAAAATAGTATTCTTACAATTTATTTTCATGTTTTTCTCTAGGACTAATTATTACTATCTCACCCTTTATAATAAAGATATCTAACTTACGAAAAAAAGACTTAATTTCTTAAAAGTCTAATCTATGTATAAATCTAATAATTATTGAACATAATATTACTTTAAATAACATTTTTCATAGAATATCTAACTCTATGAAAAATCGGCTGCAAACCCAGTATTTACCTAAGGTTTAAAATTATTTGACCATAAATTTGACCAGAATAGATTTGGATTTATTTGACTACAAAAGCCTTGGCAAGCCCTTATAAACACAGGGATTGCAGGCAAATTTTTGACCAGAAAATTGACTAAAAAGATGAAAAAAATACCCTTTTAAATGCCTAAAATATGTGGTATAGTTTATATATAAGTTAAAAATAAGGCCCGAAAATACGCTTTCATAG
>CAKOSD010000055.1 GCA_934101745.1 uncultured Bacilli bacterium
TGGTTATTGTGGTACCATATTTTACAGATACATTTGATAGTTAGATGTTTTTCCCTCAGTCCATATTCAAAATTTTTGAAAAATGGAGGAGGTGGTCCTAGAATGGAGAAAAAAAGTGGAATATCTAGTAATATTCGCTCTTATCTTGGTCATTTTAGACGAAGTTATAAATTCTATAAGAAGAAAATAACTTATTATCTTTTAACGGTAATGAAAAACATCTACTCGCTTTTGAATAGATGATTTTTCATTTCAAACTAATATTTGGACTGAGAAACATCTAACGTACGAAATCAAATGTATCTCTTTTTTAATTTAAGAACAACCAAGTTCTTTCACTAAGTAGTATAGCATATTTTTTGATTTTTGCAACTACCTGTGGTTCATTATTATGATATTTAATTTTGGAAAAAATATACTTAAATTTCTAATTATGTATATTTAAAAGATAATAATATAAAAATTAAAAATATGGTCCATAATTGTAGATTTATACCGGTTATTGTGGTACCATATTTTACAGATACATTTGATAGTTAGATGTTTTGACCTCGGTCCATATTTTTATTTTTTAGAAATGGAAGGAGGTTGGTCCTAGAATGAAGGAAAAAGATGGAGTACTTGGTTGCTCTAATTATTATTTTAGTCTTAATAGACAGAATAGTAAATTCCAACAAAAGGGATTAGTTTTTTACTTAAAAAAGGGGAAAACTGAAAAACATCTACTCAAGCTTATGAATAGATGTTTCAAAACAATATATATTGGACCGAGAAACATCTAACACGCAAAATCAAATGTATCTCTTTTTTTATTTAAGAACAATCAGGTTCTTTCACTAAGTAGTATAGCATATTTTTTGATTTTTGCAACTACCTGAGGTCTATTACTATGATATTTAATTTCAGAAAAAATATACATTATCATTAATAAATTATAAAATACTGATTTTACTTTAGATAAATTTATTTTCTACTTTTAAAAGCCTAAAATTATGGTATACTATTGGTAGAATAGTAGGTGAAGATAATGGATATATTTATTTCAATTGGATTTGATACTGCTATTAAGAAGTATGTTTTATTTACAGAAAAAAATCATCATGATTTGGCTACTGATTATTTAGTATATGTAATAATGATGTTAACATTTATTTATGGTAAGGCAGATATTATGAATCCTTATTTAGCTCGTTATAAAAATGGGGCATCTAATTTATTTCATAATTTAACTAAATATGGTTTAAGTGAAGAAAAAGTAAATAAATTTTTTAATGACTTAAATAATTATTTAGAAAGAGATAATTATAATAAAGTTTATAATCAATATAAAAATCCTTATTTTTTAATAATACAAGAAGACTTAATAGATATGTTTTATTTAAAAACTTTGTGTGTCGATATTAGTAAGGAAGAACAAAAGAAGTTTAAGAATCTATTATATTCTTCAAAGAATAGTAATTTGGCTTGTCGAAAGTTAAATGCTTTATATAATACTAATTTAGATGGGGCTTTAGTATATTATAGTAATGTTTTTAGTAGAAAAGATTATGCCATAATGATGATACCTAAGAAAGATAAGATATTAGATATGAGTGTTTATAAATTATTTAATCTTAATGAAACCGATATAGTTAAGGTAAATAATACTACTTTAGAAGAGATAAATAACGGAATATATAATTATTTTCATATTAATCCTATTGGAATAAGGGCTTATGATAAGTTAATGCTTAAAGTTAATAAACTTAGTAATACTAAGTATCGTTTAGCGGATAATAGTGGGAGTATTAATTTAATTATGTTTGCTAGTTTCTTTGGATTTGTTATTATTCTAGGAATAACGATAGGACTTATGTTAGTATGAAAACGAAAGTGATTAATGATATAACTTATTATGTTATAAAAGATGATAATGATATATTAAGTAATATGGATATAAGTGAGAAATTAACAGAGTATTTTGATGATTTTGATTATATTGTAGGAGATATAAGTTATGGCGCTATCAGGCTTAAAGGTTTTTATCGGGATAGTAAAAGTAATAATAAATTTAATAAAATTAGTTTTTTAGATAATTATTTAGAAAGATATTGTTCTTATGGGGCAAAATGGTTTATAATTAGTAAGATTTATAAAGATATAAAATAAAGTTAGAGGATGGTTAATGTGATAGAAAAGATTGAGATATTAAAGGATAATAATGATAAGTTAATAGTAGATGCTATAAGTGCTTTTAGTATTGAATTTAATAATATAGGACATAATTTTTGCATTGCTACAAGTAATGAACTTGATCAAAATGGCTTAGTAAAATTGTTAGTAAGTGAAATTGCTGATAGTGGTTTAATTAAAATAAGCGATGAAGGTTTATGGGGCGAAGTTAAAAATGTTATGCGAGCTATTATCAGTGGTAGTACTTATAATTATACTTACATTAAAATGCCTAAAAGTATTAAGGCTACTAATGATTTTTCGCGAGTAATTGCGGTTCAAGAAGCAGCGAAAACGCAATTGATTAGTGATTATGTGGCTAAAAAACCAGTTGATAATATTGTGGCTCCGGTATCGGATAGTTTGATTGATAATCCGGCTATCTATCCAACTGCTAGTGAAAATGCTAGTATTGGGGAGGAAGTAACTCCAGGAATTTCTGTAGAAGTGCCAACTGCTAACACGGAAAAAACGGATGAGGCAGTAAAACCTATTAATGTGATGGATATTCCGGTAGAACCAGCATCTTCAGTAGAACCCGAAGTATCTATGGATGATTTAGTTAAACAAGCGATAGAAAAAAGTGAGGAACCCACTAATTTTGATAGACAAGAGGAAGAAAAGAATTTAGCTATCGATGCTACGAAGTTAGTTACAGAGTTAGAAAACTATATCCGCTTAGTTGTTAAAGATGAAATAAATAATAATAAATAGTTTAATTACTAAAAAAGTTCTCTTAAGTTTTAAATACGGGAGAATTTTTTTGATAATTTGTTGTGAATGTAGGAAAGAAATGCTACTATATAGAAACGGAAGTGATAATATGGGACTTTTGCTTTTCTATTTAGGTAGTATTTTAGAAACTTTTACTTTTAATTATTTAAACCAAAATCGCTTATATCTTGATGTAGGAAAAGAGGGGTATAAAATAATAATAGAAGATGATGAGTCTTTATTACAATTAACTTTTTTAGTAAAATTTATTCCTTTAATAAACTTAGGATATGTTTTATATCATATAATTAATTATAATTTAAATAGAAATGAAATTATAGAGTATTTAAAGAATAATCATTTAATAGAGCCTCTTACAAAAGGAGAATTAGATTTATATCAAAAAAATGAGAATATTATAACTTTAAGAGATTTGGCTGATAGATATTATTATCAAAGAAAGTATCCTTATTCGATTACTTTTGTATCTGGTAAGGATATTTCGAGGATAAATTATGCTTTTGATTTAGGTTCTAAAGAAGTTATTATTATAGAAGTTGTGGGTATTTTAAGTAATTTAAGTTTAGAAGAACAAAAAAGGTTAGTATTAGACACGGTAAAAATGTATGAAGATATCTATATAAGAAAGTGTGGTAGTAGGGCTAAATATTATTATGCTATCGATGAAGGTTATTTAAATCCAGGTAATATTGTAACTTTAATGCCGGATATTTTAGAGGAAAACTTATCCCAAAAATTAAATTTGTTTTTTAAAAATTAGGTTGTTGTGAAAATAAATTAATCGTGCTATATTTAGGTTATAAGGATGGTGGTGCTTATGGGGCCAATGGTATTTTGGCTAGGAAGTATCCTGGAGGCATTTATTTTTAATGAAATGAATTCTAAGCGAATATATAAAGATTTAGCGGATAGAGGTTATAAATTTAAGTTTACGGATGATAAGGTTGTTGATTTAAAGGAAACGCCAATCTATTTACGCTTTATGCCTATATTTAATCTTTTAAGTACTGCTAATTGTATTTTAGAATATAATTATTTAGTTGATAATACAATAGCGTTTTTAAAGGAAGAAGATATGGTCTTACCAATGACTGCTGAGGAAAAAAAGTATTATCAGATGAAACCAACAGCGAAAACGGCTCTTTTAATTGCAGAAAGTGATTATCAAAGAAGAAAATTTGGAAATACGATTGTTATTCGTTGTAATGAAGGGGATTCTAAAGTTACTTATTATTTTGACTTTGCTAATAAAAGGATTAATTTATTAACTATTGAAGGGTTATTGGAAAAGGCCTCTAATGAGGAAGTGACTATAATACTTACAGAAATAATAAATGCTACTCTACAAAGTAAATTTAGAGAATATGGCAGTGTGGCTGGTTACTATAAGGCTATTATGGATGGGATGGAACCGGTAAGTTATATTATAGTTAATGAAATAGTGGATGTTAAAACTGAAGATATAAAAGAAGATACGAAGATTCAATTAACACGAAAGCCAAAAGATAAAAAAATTTAAAAGAAAGTGAGAAAATATGAATTATTATTCTTTTATTAATAAATATGGAAATGTTACTTATAAAGATAAAAAAGAAACGGAAATAGATATTTTGTTATTTAGTCAACTGGCCTATTTACCGATGGATAATATTGATTTTAAAAATAATAAAAAGTATTCTTTAGAAGAGATAGCAAGTAATATTAACCGTGAAGTTTTTTTAGAATCGTTAATTGCGCAGCGTAATGCTTTAAAACTATTAGATACAATTAAAAATTTGCCTCGATTTAAAGAAATAAAGGTTTGTGATTACACTTATGTTACCGATATTAATTCCCAGTTTGGGGCAGTTAGTTTTATTCTGCCTAATAAGATGGTAGTTATAGCCTTTCAAGGAACTGATAATACTATTGCCGGTTGGAAAGAAGATGCCTGTCTTTCTTATATGTACCCAACTGTTTCGCAAGAAAGAGCGGGCGATTACGTGGAAAGAATTATTCGTAAATATAAGCACTCTGTAATTATTTGTGGTCATTCTAAAGGGGGCAATTTGGCCTTGGTGGGGGCGATGCGGACTACAATTCTAAAAAAATTGGTGATTAAAGATATATATTCTTTTGATGGACCTGGTTTGAGAGAAAAAGAATTTACTAGTTTAAATTATAAATTAGTAAGAAATAAACTCCATAATATTATTCCTAATGAAAGTTTGGTAGGCGTTCTTTTTAATCAAGAAAATTTAGATGTAATAAAAAGTGATGAAATAGGTATTATGCAACATGCTGCTACTTCATGGCAAGTTAGTGATGATAAGTTTTTACGTACTACTAAGAGTACTTTAAGTGATAATTTAGATAAGGCTATATATGATTGGCTTACTAACTATGACATTGAAACTCGTAAATTAATTATTGATGAGACTTTTGGCCTTTTAGAAAAAAGTAATATTAAAAGAGTTAGTGATATTAGTGATAACTATTTAAAAAGTTTATTTGAAATCTTAAAGGCTAGTAAAACTTTGGATAATCAAACGAAGGTAGTAATATTTAACTGTTTAAAACTCTTAAGTACGACTTTATCTAAAACATTAATTAATATGGAACTGGCTCAATTAAAGAAAAAGATAAATTTTAATTAATAAAAGGCTAGATATTAAAGTATAGATAGAGAAAATAACTGTTTCCAAGTCTTAAATAATTTGCTATAATTTAGTTAGAAGATAAGGGTGTAGTAAGATGAACAATTTTTATAATGCAGATAAATACTTTTTAGTTGATACAGTTCGTGGTAATTTAAAGGCTAGTAATATTAATTTAGTACCACTTAGTAATGTGGCAATTAATTTATATAATAGAAGAACTTTTAAAGTTTTAAGTAAGAAAAGATTAGTTGATGAAGAAACGGGCAAAGAAACTTATATTCCTATTGAGTCTCTTGGTTTTTTACATACTAGTGATAGTCCTTATCAAGATGATTTAGATGTTATTGGTTATGAAGTATTAAAACTACTAGGTATTAATGCGATGCCTGCATTTCATTTACTTACACAAGAAAAACAAAGGGGTTCTATTTTAATAAGTGCTCTAAATTTAAGTGATGAGGTTTATACTTTAGAAGATTTATCGAAAAAAATAGTTATAATGATTAAAGAACAAAAATCAGCAATTCCGGAGTTTTTAACTAATTATATTCATTTAAATGGTAATAATAGAAATAATCCAATTATGGATATGAAAGAGATAAAGGAACTAATTGATTTTCCTATTAATATAATAAGTTATGTTTTTAATTTAGATAGTAAGGCTTTATATAAGATAAAGTTAAATTATATAAATTATTTATTAGGAATGTATGTTATTAATCAAAATAATATTGAATTAAATACTTATGGAGTTTATAAAAGTAAGACTTCTAATGTAGTATGTATGTTACCAGTGTTTAATTATAATAAAAATTTAGAAAAGAGTAGTGTTATTAATTTAAATAATAAGTATATTGATAAAGAGGCTTTTTTAAATACTTTGTTTAATAATTATTATGAGTTCTTTAAAGATATTAGTAGAGGACTTATGGAAAATGTTTCGGCTTATAAAAAGAGTATGAACATGATAATTGATAATAATACTTCCAAAAGAGATGCTGGAGTTATTACTAATGTTATTTTTGGGGCCATTGATAATTTAGTTTCTTTAGAGGAAGAACATCGCCTAAGTTTTGGAGAGTCAAGAATAGATATGGCTCTTACGCAAACAAGTATTAATTTAAATGCAGTTAATCATAATCAAGAAGTAAGAAATAAATATGAACAAGTAGAAGAACATTATAAAGTTATTGGGGATGTTAATCCTAAGGAAGAAATATCATTAGAACCAGAAATGGTTAAAGTAAAGGTAGAAGAGGAAGTAAAACCTAAAAAAGGTCATGGGGGCACCATATTTTTGGCTATCTTTATTATTATAGTTATCATTGCTACTTGCTTGGGGGCTTATTATTTTCTTACTAATTATATAGATTGATTTTTTCCTTCTTTTATGATAAAACTTAGGTAGGTGGTTATTATGTTGGTTACTTTAGAAAAGCAGGAGTTAGGTCCGGTTTATAAGAAAGTTTTGGAA
>CAKOSD010000056.1 GCA_934101745.1 uncultured Bacilli bacterium
ATTACACCCACCAGCAAATATTATAATAGCCAAAACCATACCCATTAAAACAATTTTTTTCATAAATCAACCTCACACTAAACAAATACTTTCTTATTTAGTAAAATAAACACTACACTTAGTCTTACTAACACCATTAGTTATATTAAGACTCCAACTATCTAAATCAAATGTGGCCGTAGCCCCATTCGTACAACTAACACTTTTTAAAACAAGACTAGTATCTTTACTAGGAAATCCCCCACTGACATAAACATCATTAATAAAAGCAATCTTTTTTATCGGTTCATAAGTAAACTCCGCTACCGTGGTTCTTATCACTTCCGTATCCGCTTGAGCCGTAAACTTAGAAAAAGCAAAATAAACTATCGTTGATAAACACAAACATAAAGAAACCGTACCTACTCCATACTTTAAATATAAGATTCTATTTTTCTTTCTATCCAACTTTTTTAATACTTTATTATAATCCTTACTCATAAAATCCCTCTCTACTATACTTAGATTATATCAAAAAAAGTCCCAAGAAAAAAGATAAATGCTCCTAAATTAATATAAAGCACTTACCTTTTCTTTATAATCATTAAGTAACTGTTCATCCGGTACCATTACATATAACTTACTCATTGGATAAGAGAAAGTATAATCTAAAGCCGAAGTTCCATTTAAATTTATAGTTTCTATATTATAACTAGATGGTTTACTTATTTCTTTTTTAATAAAATCTGTTATTTCTCTTTTCGTCATATTAGTAATCATCGCATCATCTAAGACATCTAAAAACTTAGTATAACTCGTAATAATCTTTGGACTCATCGCCTTCTTAATCAAGGCTTCTAAAACGATCATCTGGTTTTCACCACGCGTTATATCCCCATCGGCAAAAGAATGTCTTTCTCTTACAAAGGATAAAGCCGCATCCCCATCTAAATGATTTAATCCCTTCTTAAATTTATAAGTCTTCTTCATAGTCGAATCATAAATACCTGTTTCAAAAGCATACTTACTATTAACATCAATGCCACCCAGTAAATCAACTATCTTAATTAAAGAAGTAAAATTAAGTCGAACATAATAATCAATTTTTACGCCCGTAAAATTTTCCACCGTTTTCATTGCAGTATCAATTCCATATAAAGAAGCATGAGTTAATTTATCCTTACCATTTTTTCCGGCTAAAGGCACATAATAATCTCTTGGAATATGACTCATCACAATTTTTTTCGTCACTGGATTAACCGTTAAAACAATATTAACATCACTTCTTGTTTTCGTAGCAATCTTATTATAAGTATCAACCCCGCTAATATAAACACTAAAAGTATTCTTCGTTATATCAATATTATTTTCCTTAACATTAGTCTTAACCGTAATTTCATAATCATAAATACTCTTGGTACTACTAGCATACCCCGTATCATTTTCTCTTAAGACTGTATCAGTAGCATTATCTATTAAAATAGCCGGAATCTTTTCCATTAAAAGAGCCGAAGTTAAACTCGAAACATCATCAAACGTTAAAGTTTTTGCAACTTTTTCTTCTATTTCTTCTACCGCTTTTTTATAACCATCATCACTACTTTTTAATACCCCAATTTCTTTTAAATCATTAACACTAGTATTCAAACTATTCAAAACCACTACTTTATAAGCCTCAATTTCTGTTTTCGTATGAATTTTATCAAAAAAACTATTAGTTTTATTTAAATAGAAACAACCAATAACTTCTAAAACTACCAAAACTATTCCTAAAAACAAAGCCCATAAATGTTTATGATTAATATTTCCAATTAAGATTATCGTTAAAATAAATAAAACAGCCCCAATAATACTAAAATATAATAAACTCAAAACATTAGTAAAATATAATAATATCAAAAAAACAATACCCATTATCAATAAAAAAATATTAAAATACTGGTAAAATTTTTTCTTTTTTTTCTTCTTCATCCGCATCACCTGTTTAAGATTATAGCATATTTATTTATTTATACCAATTTTATTATTATAACTTGACATCTTTTTTACTCTTAAATTAAATATCTTTTTATTATTTATTAACCCTTATTTTAAAAGTCTATATTTCTTATTTAAACCTCAATTATTTATAGTCTTTTACCCCTTATATTAATAAGCATTTATATTCATTTTAATCCTCTTCTTCTAGTTATAATTATCTTTCTAATTTAATTTTCAACCCTTTATTATTTACATAAAGAAAATATTGTTAAATCTAAGCAATTAGGATATAATAAAATAGAAAATAAGGAGACTTCTTATGAATAAATTTATAAAGAGATTAAAAAATAGTAATAAAGTTTATTTAAGTATATTAATAATAACCTTAGTAACCTATTTAATTGGATATATAATATTTGTTAAAAATATTGCCGTCTTAACCGGAATCGAAACCCTAGTTCGCCTGATTTTAATAGTATTATTTGGCATTTGGTTTTTAGTTTGGTTAGTAATGGGACTAGTCTACGTCTTTAATAAAAAATATTCTAGTTTTATTATCATGATAATCTTCACTTTATTATTTAATGGTATTTTCTTTGTAGCCGGCTATTACATTGATTCCATCTATAAAGAAATAGATAGTATTAGCAAAGATACCATTAACTATACTACTTATCTTATAAGTATGAAAGATAGCGAATTTAATAGTGATAGTAAAATAGGTATCATTAGTGATACTACTAATATCGAAGGTAATATCTTAGCCAAAGAATTAATTAATAAAGATAATCTTCCCAATAAGTTATATCAATATGATGATTTTTATGTCATGTTAGATGACTTATATAGCGGTAAAATTGATGCTTGCTTTGTTTCCAGCAATTACACTATTCTTTTTGCAGCCGAAGAAAAATATCAAAATATTAAAGATGATACCAAAGTAGTTTTACAATATAGTAAAGAAATGAAAAATCAAGATAATATCAGTTACACTAATAAAAAATTAACCGAACCCTTTACTGTTTTAGTTATGGGAGTTGATAGTGAAACTAACGGATTAAACGCTAATGGCGCCTTTAATGGGGATACCCTTATGATGATTACTTTTAATCCTAAGACTTTATCCGCTTCAATGTTTAGTGTTCCAAGAGATCTTTATGTTCCTATTAGTTGTCGCAATAATGCTCTTGCCAAAATAAATTCTTCCGCTGCCTACGGCACTAAATGTGTTATTAATACGATGAGGCAACTTACAGATATTGATATTGACTACTATGTAAAAATGAATTTTAAAGGGGTTGTAGATTTAGTTGAAGCCCTAGGAGGTATTGAGGTTAACGTTGAAGAACCTTGGAGTTGGTACAATGCCGGAGTTAATTACGGAGGCAAAGTCTGTGAACAAAATTCTAACCGCGAATTTGGCGATAAAATAGTCTGCATGGATCCCGGCTTCCAAACTTTAAATGGCGAACAAGCCTTAGCCTATGCTCGTAACCGTCATCAATATCTCGGCTCAGATTTAGACCGGATCAGACACCAACAAGACGTTGTCGAAGCCATAGTCGAAAAAGCCAAAACTCTACGTAGTTTTGATGATTTCAAAAACATTTTAAACGCCGTACAAAAAAACATGGACACGAATATGACTACCGATCAAATCTTATCATTATATGATGTTGGTAAATCCATCCTTGTTAATACCATAAACGGTAACGAAGTTAAATTTTCTATTTATAAAACCACTTTAGAAACTTATAGTCTACCCGTCTTCTTAGGATATTCCACTACCTCAGCCTTAGGCTATTATAAAGATAGTTTAGAAGATATTAAAAAGATGATGAAAACCAATTTAGAACTATTAGAAAAAATACCTAATAAAACTTTTAGTATTGATTATAACGAAAATTATACTTTAAAATTTTATGGTAAAAAAATCTATGGGGCTAAATCTGTTGCTACTATGCCTAACCTAATTGGATCATCTAAAGATTATGTAAGTAATTGGGCGGTTAGTAATGGCATTAATCTAACTACCATCGAAGTTTATGAAGGCGATGAACATTTTAATTATTTATATGCCGATGGCATTGTTGCTGACCAATCTATTCATGTTGATTCTGTAATTGGCACTGGCACTAATTTAACTGTTTATATTAATAAAAGAGCCACTAATCAAGATAATAATAATAATAATCAGACCAATAATAATGGTAGCACTGAAAATTCACCTAATGTCCCTGAACATAATGAAAATGATACTGTTATTGATAACGAGGAGTAAAAACTTCTCTTTTTTTATGATTAAAAAAAGAGGAAACTCTTTATAAAATTTCTTCTATTTCTTCGTATTAGTCTTATCACTTACGGGATTATAAGCAACTACACTGTATTTATTTTCTTCTTTAGTTAAAATAACATCAACTTTCTTATCATAGCCTAAATCACTTACATAACTTACTGTAGCACTTATTTCATAAGCATCAATCTTTTCCTCTCCCGTTTTATAGGTAGTTGTCTTAAGTTCGTCCATTACTACTTCACTAACTTCTGGTAATAATTGCTTTCTATCATTATAGGCATTATCTTCAATGTAGTCATAAAAATTATCAACAACTTTATTAATAAACATGTCTTTTTTAGTTGAATTAAAAAATTGCGAACTTGTTACTTCATATTTATTAATTTTATTATTTAAAGATAATAAGTCAATCACAAAAACTTTAGCCAGTTGGGTTATATAAGCATTTTCATCAACTTCATCGGCTTCTAATATTTCCTTTAACTTAGCAAATTCTTCTTTATAATAACTAGAGGCATTATCATTAATATAGTAACCATAGGTTGGAATATCATTTTCTACTTTACTAACGTTTACTGGTTCTTCTTTTCTTTGTAATGTTCCATAAAAATAAAATACTATTCCAAATATCAAAAACAAAGAAACAAGAGCAAAAAACATCTTAAAAATATCACTTTTCTTCATACTTTTTAACATAAATATCACCTATTCTTCTAATATAGGAATATTATAGCATAATTTTTAATTTTTTACTTGAAATTACGTACTTTTTTTGGTATTATTAAGTAGTCAGTTGAAGAAATACAACTAAATATGCAGGTGTGGTTCAACGGCTAGAATGCGACCTTGCCAAGGTTGAGACGGGAGTTCGATTCTCCTCACTTGCTCCATAAGGTAAAATCGTCGCACCAAGCGATGTTAATGATTAAATCAACGCAAGTTGATTTTTTTGTTGCTATTACAAAGAAAGGGTGTGATGTGGTACGATTAATATCGTAAAAAAGAAAATCAATATGAGTGATGAACTCAAAACCAAAATTAATTGGTCTTGCAAATTTAATAAGAAGTCCTATCAAATAATTGAGGGATACTTAAGGATTGTGGAACATACCAATCTAGCGTATGTAGAGCCACATAAAGTAATTATTGGAGATAAGTTATACCTATTCTTCAATGAACAGAAACATTTTTATATAGGGAATTTAAAGAAGAAAATCCCATTGTCTGAATTATCAGAGTACATAGCAAGGCATTAATGAATTGGTGAGTTTATATACTCCCACAATATTGGTTGTTTTTGTCGCATAAATAACTAATATTTTCAAAGGTGTCCTTGTTATGTGACACCTTTTTACTTTGGTGCCTTTCAAAAATCCAAGAAAGAAAGGAGAATGATAATTATGGATAATGAAAGGAAAGTTGCAGGAGTTTATATTCGTGTTAGTACCGAAGATCAAGCAAGAGAAGGATTTTCACTTGGAGAGCAAGAAGAAAAATTGCTTCAGTTATGTAAGTTTAAAGAGTTAGAAGTTTATAAGGTCTATAAAGATGCAGGAATATCTGCAAAAGATATGGAACATAGACCACAATTTCAAGAAATGCTTAAAGATATGAAGGAAGGAAAACTTAATTATATTGTTGCTTATAAACTTGATAGAATAACAAGAAGTGTTAGAGATTTAGAAGAACTTATATCAGTATTAGAACAATATAATTGCTTTCTACTATGTGATAGAGATGATGTTAATACCTCTACTGCTAATGGTAGATTCTTTGTAAGAATGCTTACAGTATTATCTCAATTAGAAATAGAAATTGTATCAGAAAGAACTAAATTCGGCTTAAATGGAGCCATTAAATCAGGTCATATTCCTGGACAAAGACCATTTGGTTATAAGAGTGCTGAAGACAAAAGAATGGTTATAGACAACGCTACTCGCCGCCATGTAGAAAAGATATTTGATATGTATTTAGAGGGTAAAAGTTTTCAACAAATTGCTAATTTTTTTAAAGAAAATAACATTTATCCAAAGAAAAATTGGAAAGATACTACTATTCAAAAGATTATTGATAATAAAATCTATATGGGAGATTATGAACAATATAAACGAATTGGGAAACAAGAAAATTTAGAACCTATTGTTTATATGAATGTAGTTGAACCTATTATATCTCGTGCTAAATGGGAAGAATGTCAAAGACAAAAAGAAAGAAATCAAAGAACTTATACTAGAGATAGAGTTTATACTTTCTTTCAAAGGTTAAAATGTCCTAATTGTAGTAGAATTATGAAATGCAAAGGTTCTGGTGGTACTAAAAGAAAGTATATGTACTATACTTGTGAGTATTGTCACATTAACTTTAATGAAGACCATGTAGAACATTTATTAAGAGATTTTATTTATGATTTACTTGAATATGATATGGCAGTTAAAAATTTCTTTCTACCTGTATTAGAAGATAAAACAAATAATATTGATACTACTTCTATTGATAAAGAGATTAGAGATTTAGAAAAACAAAGAGATAGAATTAAAGATTTGTATATTAAAGGCATTGTTGAAATTGATGATTTTAAAGAAGATTATAAACTAATTGAAGATAAACTTGCTAACCTTGAAAGTAAAAAAATAGAGTTAGTTAATTTAGAAACTTTTAACTATTCTCCACACGAATTACTTGCTGAGAGAGATTTAGAAAAAGAAAAAATGATTAGACTTGATACTTTAAATGCTGTTTTTAAGACTAAATGGAATGGTATGGAC
>CAKOSD010000057.1 GCA_934101745.1 uncultured Bacilli bacterium
CCGGATAAGTTCTAGCAAACTCCATATAAGGTTCAATCGAACTATCACCAGAATTAATCTTAGCAATCATTTCTAATAAACCTTTTTTAAAGATTTCAGGCGCCGTATCAACACTTTTAGCAATAGCAACCGGTACGGTATAGTGTTGAATTAAGATTTCTAAACCTTTTAGGTAATGTGGTAACATGGCATCAATCGTATGTAAGTTATTTTTATAATAACTCTTTAAACTAGAATAACTAGATTTAAACATCAAGATACCGGCTACAATTGCTACAATGACATAAATATAACTAAACTTATTAATAAAGAAACAAATTACTAGTAATCCTACTACTAAACCTTGGGTAATTCTTTTTCCAAATAAGTAGTCAGGATCAACTCCTTCGCCATAACGAGTTCTAACTAAAAAGTCATAATCACTTTCTTTAAATCTTAAGAAGTAACCGACATTATCATTGATACACTTTTTTATATCAATAACCTTAGTCTTATTTAAAACAAAGATATAAAGAACAGATAAACCCAATATTTCAAAATACATAATTACTCTACCCCCACATCTTCATTATAATATTTCTCACCCGTAAGTAAGAAGTAACAGTTAATAATTATTATTAAATGTAAGATTAACTGTACATACCACATATCAAGTAGTTTAATATATGAGTCTTTTCCTAACAAAAATTGCATAACGGCGGCGAGTAAGAATAGAGCCATACCGAAAGTTAAGAACTTTTTATGGAAGTTTGATCTATCCATTCTATCACGGTATACACTTTCTACTAAGGCATCAATATCTAAGGACATATTTTCTAGGGACTCCCCAGCATCTCTTGATCCTTCTTTGGTAATCTGATAGAAAAGTTGGTGCATATTTTTAACCATATAATAAGGGTATTTTTCATTAAAATAAGCAATTGATTGGTCGATAGTACCATTAGCATAAGCCATATCAATCATGGTTTTTACATCATCAACGACCGGTTTTTCTAAGATACCCGATTCTACTACACCTTCTAGGGATTTAACAAAACTCTGGGTCGTATTAAATTCCATGATAACGTTAGTTGTATAAGTTTGGATTTGTTCAAAGATATACTCCGAATAAATTCTTTGCGTACGTAAGTAAGATAGATACGGAATAAAGGCAATAGCAATTAAAGCATAAATTAAAGTTATAAATAAGTTATAAAAGTATAGATAAGCAATACCTCCAGCCACAACGCCAAATAAGACGACTTGGCCCATATATTGTTTAGGGGTATATTCTTCGCCTAATTCTTTAGTTTTTTCTCTAACTTGCTTATAAGTATAAGGAGCATATTTATCATATAGATTACTAACTCCATTTTGAATAAATTTAAAGGCTCCACTAGCGGATGCATCAGCACTATTACGATATGAGAAAGCAAAAAGCGCTAAAGCAATTAAAATTATTAACTCCATTTTTATTCCTCCTATAAAACTTCTTCTGTAGATTGACCACTACTATTTAGAGTGGCTGGTCCACTACCTACTCCAGCATTGCCACTAGAACCATTAACGTTTAAAAACGCTGGGGCTGTAGGCCCTTGGTTATTGGGGCTTGGACTGGTGGGATTAGGATTAGCAAAGTTGGCAGGACTTGGTTGGTTTACCGGATTTCCACTAGTTTGAGTAGGAATGTTTATATTGTTAGCATTGGGTATATTTATATTACCTTGACTTACTTGATTTACTGGGTTACCATTAGTCGGGTTATTAGAAACATTTGAATTACCATTAGTATTAATAGCATTTGCAAGATTAGCCGGACCTACTTGATTAGAGACATTTGGATTATTTGCTGCCATAGTTACACTCGCACTATTAGAAGCGTTAGGAACCGGCGCCGTTGGATTAGTATCCAAAGTATCGTTGGCGTTAGCAGTACTATGAGCCTCTTCTTCATGATATTTCTTTAAGTCGGCCTCAATATCACCATCATACTCTTTATTATTCCCAATATGGAAAGTATCTTTATCTAAGAAAACATTTTGAATACTTAAGTAATCTAGTAAATGTTGCGTAGGATTTTTCAAACTATAATGACCATCCAAGGCTTTTTTATAAATTTCATTAGTACATGGTTTATTATTTTCATCAACATAAAACTCACATACTTCGATAATCTCTCTTTGAAAACGATTAAATTTCTTACTAAAATAGCCTTTAACATAAACGCCAATTTGGACATATCTATGGATGGTATTTAAAAACTGTTCAACATCTTGACTGGATTCCATTAAGGAATACATACGAAGAGGGATAGATGAGGCTTTATCGGCATGGATAGTTGATAAGATATTATGTCCTGATGATATAGCATTACGAACCGACATAACGGCCTCGCCGGAACGAACCTCGGATAGTAAAATCCAAATAGGGTTCTGACGCATGCAGGCTACCAAAACATCGGTATAACTACAAATATTATTCGTTTTCATTGCCACGATATCGCGGTGTGGGAAAATACGGTCTAAGTGTAACTCCAAAGTATCTTCTATCGTAATAATTTTTTCATTTTCTTTAATATGACTGGCTAAGTATTTTAAAAGCTCAGTTTTACCGGAACCAGTCTCCCCGGCAACTATGATATTACAGTGACCTGCCACACAATTCATTAAAAAATCATGTAAAGTTTCCGTAATATATTCTTCATTTAACAATTTTTCTTTATTTAAACGAATTTTAGCCGGAGTTTTACGAATTAAACAGGCAATACCATTGGTTGCAATCGACTCATGCACAAAATTCATACGAAGTTCCGCCGATTCCGCATCTAATAAGGGATGGGCCATATTAAATGTTTTACCCATAACATTAGAACACTGGAAGGCTAACTTTTCCATAAAAGTATTATTAATATCGGGGCGTTCAACTTGATAAACGCCCTTTGATAATGTTTTTAACCAAACTTGACCATTATTAGAATAAGAAATATCGGTAATATCATCATCGGCTAAAAATTCTGCCAAAGGACCGAAGTCCATTTGTTCAAATATTGCTTCATTCATTATTTACCACATTCTTTCTAATTTGTTATAGTCTCCGTTTTATTATAAATGTAACTTGTTATTTCTTCAGTAGATACCGTAGTTGAACCTTCTTCTTTGGTATAATTTGAGTTTCTTGGAACCGGAATAATTTCGACATTAGAAACATATTCACTCTTCTTTAAAAGATCAAATAGACTATCTTCTACCTCAAATAGTAAGGCTGCTGGGGTACCACCAGATAAAGTATTTTCTAAAATAGAATTACCGGAAGAATCCTTAATGGCTTTAATCTTAATAGATTTAACTAAGATAGCCATCATAACCATATTATTATCTTTAGCCTCCATATAAAGGTCAATATAATCACCCGGACGGAAACGATTAGAATAAGTTGACTTATTATTTACCTTTAAGGAATATACCGTATATCCATCTTGCATATTAGTAAAAGCATAATCAGGCATTTGTTCTTCTTTTAATACTGTTTCCTTATAAAATAAACTTTTAGCCGGAATATCCGTAGAATAGCTTGAATAATAATTAATTAATTCTTTATCAGTTTGAATAATATTTTTAGCATTAGTTACTAAGGAACGAGGGACTTTAACATGTCCTATCATATCTTTAGTAATTTGGGTTTTTCTAGGTATTTCTTTTAGAGCATAAGGAATACTTACTAAATCAATACTCTTATTAACCCGATAGTTATAACCAATAACTAACGTTAAGATTCCGACAACGACGCAAATAATCGTTACCGTGTTTTTATTTTGAATAAACCTTTTTAAAGGGGCAAGTGCATTTTTCATAAATATCCTTTCTACTCTCCTGTATTCGTATTATCTTGATTATTATTAGTATTAAAATTTTGACTTACTGTAATTGATTTTGACAAGATAAAGTTTTGAATATATTGGGAATCGATAGTCGCATCACGGTCCGTAGCCGAGTAACTAGCATTTCTTGGAATTGGCATGACAGAAATACCACCAATATATTCAGTTTTCTTAAGTAAAGTGTATAATTCATCCGGAAGAGCAAACCACATTTGGGCTGGGGTTCTGGTTTCCGTTGATGATTCAAAGACATCATTACCACTAGAATCTAAGACGGCTAAGACTTTAATTCCTTGAATTAAACGCCCAAAAATTACTCTATTAGCACTAGAAGTGGCTTTAACAAATAAATCAACATAATTACCTGTATAAATAGAATTACCATAAGTAGAATTGATATCTACAGTTAGACTATAGGCCGTATAGCCATCAGGAATATCAGAAAATTCATTAGTAGTAGCCTCTTCAAAGGTTACAATGTAATCTTTGTAAAAGAAACTATTAGCAGGAATTGTTTCCCCATATTTTACATAGTTATTTGTAATATTGGCTGTTGAGGTTACAACCCCTAAGTTTTTAGCAATTCTCTTAGGGAGTTCTGTATACCCAATAGCATCCGTTGTAATTTGACTACGACTAGTAAGTTCCTTTTTAGCATAAGGAACGCGGATTGTTGTTACAGCCTGCGTTACTCGGTAATTATATATTGCATAAAGACAAATAATACCGATGATAACAATAATAATTGTTAATGTGTTTTTATTAGATAAGACTTTTTTTATTTCTTCTTTTATTTTATCCATTTTTATTCTCCTTAACTTTAATAGTATTTTTAACTACCAGCGCCAACTTTATTTAACCAGCCTTTTTGAATAGCAAGTCCTAAGATACCACTGGTTCTATTTTCATCTGTTAATTCCCCATTAGGTCTAGTTGGGTCGGCCTCAATAAGATCATCTTCGGTAGTACGACCAAATGAAATACTAAAATCAAGAATAATAGCTTTAAGGAATTCACTAAAATATTCGGTTCCTGCATTACTTAAATCACCTTTTTTAGCGGCCCATCTCTTTAATTCCGAAAGATTAGCATTTAGTATA
Source organism: uncultured Bacilli bacterium (assembly GCA_934101745.1). Taxonomy (GTDB): domain Bacteria; phylum Bacillota_I; class Bacilli_A; order RF39; family UBA660; genus CAG-605. Next base: position 4,957 of record CAKOSD010000057.1, read on the forward strand.
CGATTAGTTAATTCTTCACCAACATAGCTTATATCCTTATCGTTTAGGATACTTTGCATGATACGGGCAAATTCCGGAGTTGCTTGATATTCTAAACAGTATGGAATTTTTTTCTCTTCATTAATACTGCTACTTTTATTTTCAGAGCCACCTACTAAAATCATATCTACCTTGTTTACTAAATCAAAGGAATTTGTTGTATTGGCAACATTTACAGTATTACTTACACTAGATATTTTAACACTTACCTTAGGGGGAACTTCACTAATATCATAGAAGGAAATATTATATTCCTTAGTCATCGTAGCTGATTCCGAAAAACGTCTTATAAAATTTTCAACAAATTTTTCTTTAGATATTTTTAAATCACCATACAAACGATAATATGAGTAGTCGACAGCATCAATAACTGATGCTGATGCTGTCTCCTTTAACTCGTAGTAATCATGAGTTGTACCGGTAGTTGTGCTACTAACTAGAAGCATAACTCCTATTACTAAGATACCTAGCATTACTAGCCAGTAGCCCCAATAAGATTCTTTCATATTTTTCTACCTACTTTCTATTTTTGTAATTGATTGGTGATTGGTTTTTCTCGACATACGGCATATTCGCTGCTTTCTTCTAAATCTTTTAAGAATTGAGAGCGATATTCACGAGTTTTTACATTTTCAATCCCACCAGTGTAATCACCGAATCCTAAATCATTTAATTCTTGTTGATTGTTATAGGCTTTAATTTTAGCCATACAAGCACTATTGATATTAATAGAATAATTTAGATATTTTTCATCATCACCATAAATGCCATCGCCTATTTCTTCTTTATTTTTTATAAAGGTGCTGATATCTTGGCTGACTGGATTACCAGCCTCATCAAGATTTTCGTAACCAGATGTTTTACCACTCCAGTTATATCCTTTAGAACCTTCACCATTTGGGAAGTAACCGTAGTTAGAAATAACTTTTGTATAGAATTGTAAGACACCGTTTTTACTAATTAAAGCACCGCTAGAAGTAGAAGAATCTTTAATAGCACTATCAGAACCATATAGTTTAATACCTTGACATTTAGAATTGCACATGCTGTTATATTTATCTTGACTAGCATTTGGAACGTTATTTTTATCTATATAATTACAACAAGTACTACCATTAGCCAAAAGTTTATCAATACAACTATTCCACTTAGATTCATAAGTTATACCATTAGTATTCGTATAGTTCTGTTTATATAAGTCTTGGAAGAAACCATTATCATCTTTGCAATCGCTAGATTCATAAATTTCTTTACATGTTGGATTTGGTGTAGGTGGTTCTGTTTCAACTTCGTATTTACATACATATTGGTTAGCCATTAAGCCATTTACATAACCACTATCATCAATAATTCGACCAAGAGAAGTTGTATTATTGTAATATTGACCAACATTGTTTATTTTTAGTTGATAACTATATGTACCCGCTGCTGTTGATAAAGCAATTGGATAAATTAAACCATCGGCGGTCTTTTCACTCGTTGTCCCTGATACTATTTTTTCATCAGTTAAGGCTGGGTCGCCTACATCGACTAAGACCGAATCAGAGGCTGTTTTAGCCTTGGTATAGATACCCTTATTTGAGGTTGTCCAATAACTTTGAGAAGATTTAAAGTAAATAAATTCTTGCGCTCCTTGACCGGTTATACTCATAATCCCTTTATTTAACTTATCTAAAACATCAGAACCAGTCTTTGAAGAAAGGTATGAAGCCATATTAGAAAGAATTGTTGTCCAACTTAAACCAGAAATTGATACGCCCGGATTGCCATACCTTGAAATATTTACAACACGACCAACATTACGATAATTAATATCAGTACCAACACCTGTTGAGTAAGTTACTTTATTAGTAACATTAGAAATGACATTATCAAAACTTAAACCACCGGAGCCAATAATTCCTAGTAAGTTACCCCAGCTTTGAATACCCGCACTACCATCCGTTGAACCATCACTTAAAATAGCCTTATAAACGATATTACCAGGAACATACGTAACTAGTGAATCATCATC